>JBEVGK010000131.1:0-5772 GCA_040511795.1 Lacisediminihabitans sp.
GCGCGCTGGAACAGGTCGACGTAGGGGGCGAAGCGCTCCGGCTCGCCGCCGATGATGGCGAGCATCAGATTGAAGCCGTACTTGGCGGTGCGGACGACCGACTCGGGGCTGCCGCCGACGCCGATCCAGGTCGGGAGCAGGCCGTGCTCGAGCGGCGGGTATACCGACTTGTCGATGAGCGGGGCGCGCACGCTGCCCGACCAGGTCACCGGATTCTGCTGGCGCACCGCGGCGAACAGCTCGAGCTTCTCCTCGAACAGCTGCTCGTACTGGGCCAGGTCGAGGCCGAACAGCGGGAAGGATTCGGTGAATGATCCGCGGCCGAGAATGACCTCCGCACGGCCACCGGATATGCCGTCGAGCGTCGCGAACCGCTGAAACACCCGGATCGGGTCGTCGGAACTCAGCACCGTCACTGCGGTACCGACGTGGATGCGCTCGGTCTGCGCGGCGATGGCCGCGAGCACGACCTCGGGCGCGGAGACGGCGAAGTCCTTGCGGTGATGCTCGCCGACGCCGATGTAGTCGAGGCCGACGCGGTCGGCGAGCACGCCCTGTGCGACGAGGTTGCGCAGCACCTGGGCATAGTGGACGGGTGTGCCGTCCGCGTCGTTGGTGACGTCCCCGAAGGTGTCGATTCCGAGTTCGAGGGTCATGCTGTGCCTCCTGGCAGTCGATGCGAACGTATGAATCTAGCCAACGCGACGGAGCGCCAGCCTATTCCGGCGTCGCTGCTAGCGTCGATGGATGCCCGAAGTGCTGAAGGTCGACGATGTCAGCTTCGTACGGGGCGGCCGCCCGCTGCTCAGCGACATCGACCTGAGCGTGCGCGCCGGCGAACACTGGGCGCTGATCGGGCCGAACGGGGCAGGCAAGAGCACCCTGCTCAGCCTGTGCGGCGCGGTGCAGCATCCGACGACCGGCACCGTCACGGTGCTGGGGGCTCGGCTCGGCCGGGTGGATGTCCGTGACCTCCGTCGGCTGATCGGACACGTCAACCCGCGGCATCCGCTCACCTCCGCCCTCACGGTCGAGGAGGTGGTGCTGACCGGTGCCACCGGAAGTGTCGAACTCGTGCCGCGCTGGGAGGCCTCCCGCGACGAACGCCAGCGTGCGCGCGAGCTGATGGGACTGCTCGGCATCGCCGAGATCGCCGGCGAGCGCTGGCCGACCCTCTCGCAGGGCGAGCGCGGGCGCACCCTGATCGGCCGGGCGCTCCTCCCCGACCCCGCTCTGCTCCTGCTCGACGAGCCGTCGACGGGGCTGGATGTCGCCGCTCGCGAACGTCTGCTGCGCACCCTCGACGAGCTCAGGTCGATTCACCCCGACCTCGCCTCGGTGCTGGTGACGCATCACCTCGAGGAGCTGCCCAGCTCGACCACCCACGCCATGCTGCTGCGCGGCGGCCGCACCACCGCATCCGGAGCCGCGGTGGACGTGCTCACCACGACGAACGTCACCGAGGCCTTCGACTACCCCATCGCGATCGACTACTCGGAGACGCGCTGGACCGCGAAGGCGTCGTCGAGCACCCGGTAGCACTCGGCGATCCGGCCCCGCCACCACTCCTCGCGACTCGGATCGGCGGCGTACCGGGAAAGCAGTTCCGGGTCGGGGATCACCCGGCGCACCTCGATCGCGCCCGCGTGCGGCGACAATGGGTCTGCGGTGATGTCGCTCTTCAGCAGACTCACCGTCGCCAGCCCGCAGTCGTACGGCAGCGTGTCGATCGCGGCGGCGAGATACGCGCCCATCGAGATGCCGACCGAGGTCTCCAGCGCGCTGGAGACGACGACGGGCAGCCCCGCCTCCTCGACCACCTCGAGCGCGCGACGGCTGCCGCCGAGCGGTTGTGCCTTGATCACGAGCAGGTCTGCGGCACCCACCCTGGCAACCCGCACCGGGTCATCCGCCTTTCGCACGCTCTCGTCGGCGGCGATGGGAACGCCCATGTACTTCACCCGGGTGCGGATCTCGGCGAGCTCCTCGACCGTGGCGCAGGGCTGCTCGACATACTCCAGGTCGTACTCGGCGAGAGCGTGGATCGCCCGCTCCGCCTCGTCCACGTTCCAGAGGCCGTTCGCGTCGATGCGGATGCGACCCTCGGCGCCCAGGAACGCGCGGGCGGCGGCGACGCGAGCGACATCGTCCGCGAGCTCCTGCCCGGGTTCCGCGACCTTCACCTTGGCGGTGCGGCAGCCGGGAAACCGGGCGAGCACCTGCGGAACGCGGGCCGAGTCGACCGCGGGCAGCGTGGCGTTGACCCGGATCGACGAGCGGAAGATGGGCGGGGTCTGCTGCCAACCGAAGTCGAGGGCGGCGGCGAGCCAGGCGCTCGCCTCGACGGCGTCGTATTCGAGGAAGGGCGAGAACTCGGTCCAGCCTGCCGGGCCCTCGAACAGCGCGACCTCCCGCACGTCGATGCCGCGGAAGCGGTGCGCCAGGGGGAGGGAGACCACGCGAAGGGTCGACAGGATGTCGGGCAGCGGTGGCAACATCCCCCCAGTCTGTACCCCAGGGGCTGCGGAATGCGTGGGTACAATCCAGCCATGACCGATCCCCTGTCCGACACTGTGGTCGCGCCCGACGACGACGCCGTTCCTGCGTCGAGCCGACGGATGATCTCGCTCGGTGCCATCGCGCTGATCGCGGTCGCGGCGCTCGCCGTGCTGGAGATCGTGGCCATCGCGGTCGGCAGCGCAGGACAGTGGGCGATCGCCGACGTGCTCGGCAGGGCGATCATCGGGCTCACCGTGGCGACGCTGGTGCTCGGGATCGTTGCCGCGGTGCGGAAGCGCGGCGGGAGGCTCGGCGCGGTGGCGGCGGTGGTCAGCATCCTGATCAATCCGCTGGTGCTGATCGGGCTGCTTCGCGTACTCGGTGGCTGAACGTGGGCGGCTGATAGGCGCTGCTCGTAGGCTGGAGTCATGATCTCGGAGCTGTTCGACCCGACCCGCTGGACCACCGTCGACGGCTTCGACGGCCTCACCGACATCACCTATCACCACGATCTCCGTGGGCGGATCGCCCGGATCGCATTCAACCGGCCGGAGGTGCGCAACGCATTCCGGCCGCAGACCGTCGACGAGCTGGCGCGCACGCTGACCGATGCGCATCTGAACCCGCACATCGGCGTGGTGCTGCTCACCGGCAACGGCCCGAGCCCTAAGGACGGTGGTTGGGCGTTCTGTTCGGGCGGCGACCAGCGCATCCGCGGTCGGAACGGCTACGAGTACGCCGACCCGACCATGACCTCGGCGGCCGGTCGCCTGCACATCCTCGAGGTGCAGCGCATCATCCGGTTCAGGCCCAAGGTGGTCATCGCGGTCATCCCGGGGTGGGCGGCCGGGGGCGGTCACTCCCTGCACGTCGTCTGCGACCTCTCGATCGCCAGCGCCGAGCACGGAAAGTTCAAGCAGACGGATGCCGACGTCGGCTCCTTCGACGGCGGGTACGGAAGCGCATACTTCGCCCGCAGATCGGGCCGAAGAACGCCCGCGAGGTCTTCTTCCTCGCGCGCGAGTACAGCGCCCAGCGTGCATACGAGATGGGCGCGGTGAACGCGGTGGTGCCGCACGCCGAGCTCGAGAACGTCGCCATCGAGTGGGCCGAGGAGATCCTCGGTAAGTCGCCCACCGCCATCCGCATGCTCAAGTTCGCGTTCAACGCGGTGGACGACGGGATGGTCGGGCAGCAGGTCTTCGCGGGGGAGGCCACCCGGCTCGCCTACGGCACCGACGAGGCGGTCGAGGGCCGCGACGCCTTCCTCGAGAAGCGCGCCCCGGACTGGTCGCCGTTCCCCTGGCAGTTCTGATGCGCGCGTTGCGGGCAGCGCCGAGCGACCCCGGCGAAATGCTGGTTGCGCTTCGTTCGGCGCTCGAAGGCAGGGATGCTCTGCTCGCGAGTGAGAGCCCGGAGGTCGTCGATGCGACAGTTCCACAGCACACTGCCCTGGTCATCCAGACCAGCGGGTCGACGGGCGCACCGAAGCGCGTCGCGCTGAGCGCCGACGCGCTGCTGGCCAGCGCCGCCGCCTCGGATGCCGCGCTCGGCGGCCCGGGACAGTGGCTGCTCGCGCTGCCCACCTTCTACATCGCGGGGATCAACGTGCTCGTGCGCTCGATCGCCGCGGACACCCTGCCGGTGTTGCTCGCCCCGGGGCACTTCGAGCCCTCCGAGTTCGCGACCGCCGCACTGCGCCTGGACCAGCCGCTGCGCTACACCTCGCTCGTTCCCGCTCAGCTGGCCGCGCTGGTCGATGCGGCCGGGGACGACATCGAGCTGCTCGAGGTCTACCGACGCTTCGACCGCATCCTGGTCGGCGGGCAGGCGACGCCGCCGGAGCTGCTCGAACGCTGCCTCGAACTCGGGCTGAACGTGACCCGCACCTACGGATCGAGCGAGACCTCCGGCGGATGCGTCTATGACGGCGTGCCGATCGGCACCGCGCAGGCGCAGATCGTCGACGGGCAGATCGAACTCGCAGGTCCCATGCTCGCCGAGGGCTACCTCGGTGACGAGGAACGCACCGCCGCGACCTTCGTCATGCGTGACGGGCTGCGCTGGTATCGCACGGGCGACGGGGGCGAGATCGTCGACGGGGTGCTCCGCGTCACCGGGCGGCTCGACAACGTGATCATCTCCGGCGGCATCAAGGTATCGCTCGACGCGGTCGAACGGTTCGTGCGTTCGACCGGACTGACGGATGCCGTGGCCGTTCGCGCGCCCAGCGCGCGCTGGGGAGAGGTGCCCGTCATCGTCAGCACGCAGACCGCGGATCTCTCCGCCCTCCGCACAGAGGTCGCCGCCCGACTCGGGGTGGCCGCCGCACCCGCCGCCGTGATCACCGTCGAGAACCTGCCCGTGCTGAGCAGCGGCAAGCCCGACAGGGTGGCGCTCACCCGGCTGGTCGCCCTCACCGACCGCTGAGAATCGCACTCCGGCACGCTCAGTAGGATTCTCTCCGTGGCCAAACCGAAGAGACCGTCCCAGCGCCGTATCGATCCCTCTCGCACCCGAGGGCGCTCCGGACACCCTGCCGGCCGCAAGCCCGGGGTCGTCGTGCGGAAGGCGACCGCGCGGGACTGGATCGGTGGTGCGAGGCTGCGCACCCTGCCGCTGGCGATCGCGCCGGTGCTGCTGGGAACGGGATCCGCCTTCCTCATCTCCACCCCCGGCTGGCACTGGGTGCGTGCGCTGCTGGCGCTCGCCGTGGCGCTCGCGCTGCAGATCGGCGTCAACTACGCCAACGACTACTCCGATGGCGTGCGCGGCACGGACCGGTACCGCGTCGGCCCGTCGCGACTGACCGGGTCGGGGGCTGCCAAGCCCACAACCGTGCGTACCGTCGCGTTCGTGTTCTTCGGCCTGGGAGCCGTGGCCGGGCTGATCCTGGTCATCCTCAGTCGGCAGTGGTGGCTGATCGCGGTCGGCGCCGTCGCCATCGTCGCCGCCTACTTCTACACCGGCGGCAAGAAGCCCTACGGGTACTACGGGCTCGGCGAGGTCTTCGTCTTCGTCTTCTTCGGGCTCGTCGCCACCGCGGGCACGACCTACACGCAGGTCGGCACGGTCAACGTCGAGAGCTGGCTCTCCGGGGTCGCGATCGGGTTCCTGGCCTGCGCGGTGCTGATGGTGAACAACATCCGCGACATCCAGCAGGACAAGCTGGCGGGCAAGCGCACCCTCGCGGTGCTGCTCGGCAATCGGGTCAGCCGCATCGTGTTCGCGGTGTTCGTGCTGATCCCGTTCGTGATCCTGATCTTCTTCGTG
>JBEVGK010000132.1:0-5143 GCA_040511795.1 Lacisediminihabitans sp.
CTGCACGCGGGGCTGAGGGACGCCGGATCACCGATCGGGCTCGCCACGGTGTACCGGGCACTCGCCGATCTGGCCAGCGAGGGGGAGGCGGATTCGCTGCAACAGGAGGGCGAGAGCCTCTACCGTGCCTGCACGCCGGGCCAGCATCACCATCATCTGATCTGCCGCAATTGTGGTCTGACCGTCGAGATCGAGGCGGACGAGGTGGAGCGCTGGGCGCAGTCGCTCGCCGCGCAGCATGGCTTCACCCAGGCGAACCACGTCGTCGACGTGTTCGGCCTGTGCGCAGAGTGCAGTGCGAGCGCCCGCTGAGGCACCCCGGTTAGAGTGTCGGCACGGTGCAGCGCGCATCGGATGTCCCGGAGGTGCTCCATGTCGACCCGTCGCCCGCTCGTTCTCCTGGCCTCGGCCGTGCTCGCCGTCACCACGCTCTCCGGCTGCAGTGCAATCGGCACCGTGAGCTCGGCCGCCTCGAAGGTGGAATCCTGCGCGGCGATCGCCGGCACGATGAGTGCCGCCAGCTCCGACATCGCAGCCAGCGTCGGCTCGATGACCAGCGATCCCGCCGCCGCGCTCGAGAAGTTGAAGACCGTGTCGGCCGGCTTCCACGAGTCCGTGGGAAAGCTCAAGAATGCCGACGTGAAGACGGCGGCAGAGACAGCGGATGCCTCGCTCACCGCCCTGGTCGACAAGGTCGGCGCCGCTGTGGCCGACCCCGCCACCGCGGACTCTGCCGCCCTACAGGCCGCTGCCACCACGGTCAGCGACGACTTCGTCGCGATCGGCAGGGTCTGCGCGCCGTAGGTGGTCAACCACCCCTTCCGGGTGCCGCTAGAGTCGTCTCAAATCTGACGAATCATTGACTCCTGGGGGAAGTTATCACCATGCTCCGCGCCCGCACGCTCCTGATCACCACTGCTGCAGTCACACTGCTCGCGCTGAGTGGATGCTCCGCCGCAAGCGACTCCGGTTCGAAGCCGGCGACCACGAAGGCCGCGACCCACGCGCCCGCTGCACAGTCCACCGCCGCGGCCTGCTCGATCATGAAGGCCTCGATGGCCGACGCTTCCGCCGAGGTGCAGGGTGCGATGAGCACGGCCATGACCGACCCGGCGGGCGCGACGCAGAAGCTTCAGGCGCTCGCCACCGCGATGGAGTCGGGTCTGGAGAAGGTGACCAACGGCAAGGCGCACGCTGCGTTCCAGAAGGCGGATGACTCCCTCACGGTCATGATCGACGCCGCGAACAAGGGCGTGGCCGACCCCGCATCCTTCGACATGACCGCGTATCAGGCGACCGTCGCCGACCTGCAGACCTCGTTCAGCGCGATCGGCGAGGTCTGCGGCTAGCTCCCTCCCCGGCCGGACCTCTCGACGGGGGCACGCGCGCCGTCGGCCGCGCGAGGAGAGCAGGGGCGGCAGGTCGCGGCGTGTTTGCTGAGTTCGCGGGCATCCCGTAGTATTGGACGCTGCTGCGCGAATCTCGCCAGCCATGTGCACGGATCCCCATGATTTTCTGCGGTGGATCGCGTGCGCCGACAAGAAACCTTGGGTAAACGGGCCCCTTCTCCGATAGAAGGGATCGGCCTGTTTACGGTAGATGGAGGACAACCATGGCCGCAGTGTGCCAGGTGACTGGAGCCGTTCCCGGCTTCGGACACAACATTTCGCACTCGCACCGACGCACCAACCGTCGGTTCGACCCGAACATCCAGAAGAAGTCGTACTACGTGCCTTCGCTCAAGCGCAACGTCACCCTGACGCTCAGCGCCAAGGGCATCAAGGTCATTGACGCACGCGGCATCGAGTCCGTCGTCAAGGACATTCTCGCGCGAGGAGTGAAGCTCTAATGGCAAAGTCACAGGACGTTCGTCCGATCATCAAGCTCCGCTCGACCGCGGGCACCGGTTACACCTATGTGACCAAGAAGAACCGTCGTAACGACCCAGACCGTCTGGTGCTGAAGAAGTACGACCCCATCGTGCGCCAGCACGTCGAATTCCGCGAGGAGCGCTAACCATGGCGAAGAAGAGCAAGATCGCTGCGAACGAGCAGCGCAAGATCATCGTCGCGCGCTACGCGACCAAGCGCCTGGAGCTGAAGAAGGCTCTCGTCGACCCCACCTCGACCGACGAGCAGCGCGAGGCCGCTCGCCTCGGCCTGCAGAAGCTTCCGCGCAATGCATCGCCGGTCCGCGTCCGCGGCCGCGACGCGATCGACGGTCGTCCGCGTGGTTTCCTCAGCCAGTTCGGCGTTTCCCGTGTACGCTTCCGCGATATGGCGCACCGGGGCGAATTGCCCGGAATCACCAAGTCAAGCTGGTAAATTACAGGCGGCTCGGGGGATAACTTCTCGGGGCCGTCCGATCCATGCAAGCAGGTCTGTTCTCTTGAGCAGCAATGTATGTTCTGCAAAGCACAACGTCCGAGGAGGACTTCAATGGCTGACAAGTCACTTAACCGTACCGAGCTCGTCGCGGCAGTCGCCGCTCAGTCTGGCCAGAGCCAGGCCGCCGTCAACGGCGTCCTCGACGCTCTGTTCTCGACTCTCGCCACTTCGGTGAACGAGGGCACGAAGGTCACGATCCCGGGCTGGCTCGCAGTCGAGCGCACCCACCGTGCCGCTCGCGCCGGTCGCAACCCGTCCACGGGTGAGGCCATCGAGATCAAGGCCGGTTATGGCGTCAAGGTGAGCGCGGGCTCGAAGCTCAAGGCCGCCGCCAAGTAGTCCTACTCTGCAGTTCCGAAGGGGACGTCGACCGTCAGGTCGGCGTCCCCTTCGTCGTTTCCGCGACATCCGCTCTCGGCAAACTACTGGCGCCGCCTCGCTTACAGTGGATGTCGTGCCCAGGCTCGTGAAGATCGCCGGGCCAGCCATCCTGCTGGTCGTCGCTTTCCTGTCCCTGCTCTGGGCGCTCGCGTTCGGCGGTGCCGCGGCACCACAGGCAGTGTTCGACCCCGGCGCAGTCGTGCGTTTCGGGCTGCCCATCGCGACGATGCTCGGCAACCTCGGTGTCGCCCTCACCATCGGCGCCCTGGTGCTCGTCTGCTTCGCACTGAACAGCGGGCCGGAGTTCAACCGTGCGCTCGACATCGCGGCGGCGGCATCGGCCTTCTGGACGGTGGCGGCGGCGGCCACCGGCTTCCTCACCTTCCTCAGCCTCTCCGGCACTCCGGTCAGTTTCGACCAGAACTTCGGCTCTGTGCTCGGGCAGTTCCTCTCCGGTCAGCCCACCGGGCAGACCCTCGGGCCGTCGTGGCTGGCCACCGTGCTCATCGCCGCCGTCGTCACGGTGCTCTGCTTCGCCGTGCGCAATCGCACGGCGCTGCTGTTCGTCACGCTGCTCGCGATCGCCGGACTGGTGCCGGCCACGCTGCAGGGCCACTCGGGCGACGCAGCCGGTCATGACGCGGCAACCAGTTCGCTCGGCCTGCACCTGGTCTTCGCCTCGATTTGGCTCGGCGGGCTCGTCACCATCGTGCTGTTGCGCTCGACGCTCGGCGGTGGTCGACTCGGGCAGGTACTCGGGCGCTATTCCACCCTCGCGATCATCTGCTTCATCGTGGTGGCCGCCTCCGGCTATGTGAATGCGGCCCTGCGCGTCGGGACCTTGCCGCAGCTGCTCACGCCCTACGGCATCCTGGTGCTGATCAAGGTGCTGGCGCTGTTGGTGCTCGGGCTCTTCGGTCTGGTCCAGCGCACGGTGCTGGTGAAGAAGCTGCAGACGACGAAGGGTTCCGGCAACGGGTTCTTCTGGTGGCTCGTCGCGGCGGAGCTCGGCTTCATGGGGCTTGCCTCGGGTGTCGCCGCCGCCCTGGCGAAGACCGCGACGCCCGTCGCTCAGACCCGGGGTGGCACGTCGCCCGCGTGGGTGCTGACCAGCGGGCCGCTGCCGCCCGAACTCACCTTCGCCCGCTACTTCACCACCTGGAACTTCGACCTGATCTGGGTGTTGGTCTGCGCCTTTCTCGCCTTCTTCTACCTTGCCGGGGTCTGGCGGCTGCACCGGCGCGGTGACCACTGGCCCTGGTATCGCACCGTGTTGTGGCTTGCGGGTCTCGCCCTGCTGTTCTTCGTCACCAATGGCGGCATCAACGCCTACGAGAAGTACCTCTTCAGTGCTCACATGCTCGGGCACATGCTGCTCGGCATGATGATCCCGGTGCTGCTGGCACCCGCCGCGCCGATCACCCTCGCGCTGCGTGCCATCCGCAAACGCACCGACGGCAGCCGGGGGCCGCGCGAGTGGATCATGATCGTGGTGCATGCTCCGATTTCGAAGCTGCTCACCAACCCGATCATCACCGCGGTCATCTTCGTCGGCTCGCTCTGGGCGTTCTACTACTCGCCGCTGTTCGGCTGGGCGACCGTCGATCACATCGGTCACGAGTGGATGACCCTGCACTTCCTCATCGCGGGTTACCTGTTCGTGCAGTCGCTGATCGGTGTCGACCCTGTGCCGTTCCGGGCCTCGTACCCGATGCGTCTACTGACGCTGTTGGCGACGATGGCCTTCCATGCCTTCTTCGGACTCGCGCTCACCACCGGCACCGGGCTGCTGCTCGCGAACTGGTACGGAGCCATGGGCCGCACCTGGGGCCTGAGTGCGATCGCCGACCAGCAGGCGGGCGGAGCGATCGCGTGGAGTGTGGGCGAGATCCCGACCGTCATTCTGGCGATCACCGTGGCGATCATGTGGAGTCGCAGCGATGACCGCGAGGCGAAACGGCTCGATCGCAAGGCCGACCGCGACGGCGATCGGGAACTCGAGGAGTACAACCGGATGCTGCAGGACCGTGCGCGGGACGGCGCGCCTCGGCCCTAGCTGCTCGCCCTAATACTGCGCGGTGATCTGCAGGCTGCCGTCCCTGGCGATGAGGATCGCATAGGAGACGGTGAACGGAACGTCCTGATCGAAGGTCGAGACGGAACCGTCGAAGATCGACTTGACCGTCACCGTCAGGTGCGCGGTGCCCGGGACGGCCGGCACCGTCCAGTTGCCGATGCCCGGGGCCGGGTCGATCACGACGACCGGGGACTTCACCATCGACCAGGTCGGAGTGTCCTGAACCCGGTCGCGGATCTGCTGACCCATCGGGCAGCCGGTGGGCTGCAGCACTTTCTGCTTCACGCAGCCGGCCAGA
>JBEVGK010000133.1:0-12174 GCA_040511795.1 Lacisediminihabitans sp.
TGGCTGCCTATTTCGCCGCGCGAGCAGCCATCTTGGGCAGTTCGCCGTTCCACGAGGCCGGAGGACGTGAGCGCCGGGGGACGTCAGGCCAGCGGCGTCATCGCGCTCTGCCGGCCGACGATGGCGGAGACCAGGGCATCCACCGGCTCGCGCGCGGAGGTGGGGTTGTCGAGCAGGCTGAACTCGACATCGCCGAGGTCAGGGAGGTCGACGGTGGCGGTCAGGTCGACGAGGTCGGGCGGGATGAGGCTCTGCGGAAACGACGCGACGCCCATGCCGGCGCGAGCAGCAGCCACCATGCCGTTGATCTCGCGCACATTGCAGGTGATGCGCCAGGTACGCCCCATCGCCTCGAGCCCCTCGATCATCAGGGCGCGGCTCAGGCTCGGCGCCTGGTAGACGATCAGGGGCACCGCCTGACCCGGCTCGATCGTCAGGCTGCGGTGACCCACCCAGACGAGTCGTTCGCGGCGCACCAGTCGACCGATGCCCGAGCCGGCACTCTGCCGCACGAAAACCAGATCCAGCTGGCCGGCCGTGAGTCGACGGGTGAGCACCTGGCTCTGGTTGACGGTCAGCTCGAGGTTGATGTGCGGATACAACTGGCGGAAGTCGCGCAGAATCTGGGGGAGCTGCGTGAGGGCGAGGTCATCCGCTGATCCGAAGCGCAGTCGACCGCGCATCGCCGACCCGGTGAAGTAGGAGCTGGCCTGGTCGTTCGCGGCGAGGATCGTGCGCGCGAAGCCGAGCATCGCATCACCGTTGTCGGTGAGGCGCACCTCGCGGGTATCGCGGTTGACCAGGTTGCGCCCCGCGGCCAGCTCCAGCTTGCGCACGTGCTGGCTCACGGTCGGCTGGCTGAGTCCCAGGAGTTGCCCTGCCTGCGTGAAGTTCAGCGTCTCCGCGACCGTCACGAAGGTCTTCAACAGCACGGGGTCGAACATGCGTCACTCCGATCGGTCATTACGAAAGTCAATAGTACTTATAGAGGCAATTCCGACCATGAATGGATGTCGCGCGCCTAGCGTTGATGGAGACGACTAGATATACGACACCGATTGCGACGCAGTGAGTACCAGTAGCTCGACCATCAGCCCGCCCACCGAACCCATTCCCGTGCTGCTCGAGCGACCGCGCTGGCGCGACACCTTCGACGCCCTCCGCGTCTTCAACTACCGCCTGTACGTGATCTCGCAGGCCATCGCCAACACCTCCGGCTGGATGCAGAAGATCGCCACCGACTGGCTGGTGAACGAACTCACCCACAACGTGGCGCTCGTCGGCGTCACCGTCTTCCTCCAGTTCGCGCCCGTGCTGGTCTTCGGCGTCTGGGGTGGCGTGCTCGCCGACCGGGTCGACAAGCGCAAGCTCATGATGACCACCCAGTCGATCACCGTGATCCTCTGTGGCACGCTCGGCGCCCTCACCCTGCTCGGCATCGTCACGGTCGGCGAGGTGTGGCTCGCGGCGTTCCTGCTCGGCTGCGTCGCCGTCGCCGAGGGACCCGCGCGTTCCGCCTTCGTCAACGAGATGGTCGGCCACCGCCGGCTGCGCAACGCCATCAGCCTCAACGCGTCGAACTTCCACCTCGGCGGGCTGCTCGGCCCGGCGATCAGCGGCGTGCTGATCGCGGTCGTCGGTTCGGGTTGGTCGATCAGCATCAACGCGGTCGCCGCCATCGTCGTGGTCCTCACGCTCGCCGCGATGCGCGTGCGGGACCTGCATCCGTCGCCGAAGGCTATCCGGGCCAAGGGGCAGATCCGCGAGGGGCTGCGCTACGTGCTCTCCAAGCCCACCATCTTCTGGCCGATGGTCATGCTCGCCTTCGTCTCCACGTTCGGAATGACCCTGCCGGTGTTGCTGGTCTCCTTCGCCGACAACGTCTACAAGACGGGTGCGACGGGCTACGGCCTCTACAGCTCGGCCGCGGCCGTCGGCGCGCTCACCGGCGCGGTGCTGTCGACGAGACGGATGACGGTGCGGCTCCGGTCCATCATCACCGCCGCCGCGATCTTCGGCCTGGTCATCGTCTTCGCCGCGCTCTCCCCGTGGGCGCCGCTGTTCGTGATCTTCCTCATCGGCATCGGCATCTCGCGGCTGCTGTTCGCCACGGGTGCCGAATCGATCGTGCAACTGTCGACCAACCGCGTCATCCGCGGTCGGGTCATGTCGATCTACTCGATGATCGTGCTCGGCGGCCAGGCACTCGGCGGCATCATCACGGGCGCGATGGCGGATGCCTGGGGCGTCCACACCGCGATGGTCGTCGACGGAGTGGTTCCCGCCCTCGCCGCACTCACGATCGGCATCATCCTCGCCCGGTCGGGAAAGCTCCGGCTGCGCATCCGTCTGCGTCGCCGCGGCTTCGTCGAGATCGTGCCCGCGACCGCCTGAGCGCCTGGTGGGCAGCCCTACTGCTGGCTGCGGTCGCGCTCGTCGAGCATCGCCTCGACCTCGTCGACCGCCATCACCGGCATGGTGTTGTGGCTGATCGTACGGTCGAGGTCACCGTCGACACTGTCGACGAGGCCCTGCAGCATCGAGACGGCATCGTCGACGATCTCGGTCGAGCGCTCCTGGGTGCCGTGGAGCAGCCACTTGGCGATCTCGAGCTCGGAGTACAGCGTGGCACGCTGCCGCACCTGACGGTCACTCGCGCCGCGGGTCTGGGTGTACGTGTCGAAACCGGCGGACGCGACATCCGCTGTCCTCGCACCGAGCAGCCAGTACAGGTCTCGGGCGGGATCGCCGACGCTGAGGTTGTGCCAGCCGATGACGCCGGTCACCGTTCCGTCCTGGGCGAGGAAGGAGTCTGCGCTGAGCGAGCCGTTGACGACGGTCGGCTGGAACTGCCACAGTGCGGAATCCTCGGTGGCGCGCTCCCAGCGGCCGAGCAGCGCCGCGGGCACGAGGTTGGTGGCCGAGGCCCGGTCCATCACCGTGATCAGTCCGCGCAGGATCTCGATCGGCGTGAGCACGGGCAGCCCGGCATCGGCGACGAAGCTGGTCGGCAGCATGTGGATGGCGGCCGTGGCGCGGCCGACGGAGGTGGCGAGGCCGGCGTCGAGAGCCGCGAGCGTGACGGTCTCCCCATCCACGACGTCGTACACGACGGCACGGGTGCCGCCGACGGGCGCCTGCCCGGCGAAGGTCGGCACGCCGAACGGCAGCCGCGAGCGAACGCCGACGCTGAGCGCGCGCAGCGAGACCAGGTCGGCCGACTGCTCCGCCTCCGACCGCTCGGAGGTGGGCACACGGATCACCCAGTGCTTGCCGTCGCGGGCCGTGATCAACGCGGATTCGAAGTCGTCGCCATCCCCGAATCCGGTCGCCGCGATGACGTCGAGACCGGAGACGGCCGCGGTTGCGAGCGCGGCTAGAGTGAGAGGGGATCTGGCCATACCGACAGGCTAAGTCGAAGGCCCCCGGGCGCCCCGAACGCCACGCTGGTCCCGCCCCCATTAGGTCGATTGGTCGTGCTACGTGACTCGCGAGTTCCTCTCCCTGCTGCCGCTCTCCCGGCACGAACTCGACCGGGACTATCTGAGCCGAAACGACCCGGCGCTGCTCGAGGAGCTGTGGGCGGATGACTCCACCCTCGTTCTGCCCCTGCACCACGGCGAAGCGCTCCTCGGGGCACCCGACGAACTCCGGCTCCTGCCCCCGTCGCGCGTCCCGCACGCCGACCTGCTCCTGTATCTCGGAAAGTCCCTCGCAGCGGAGTCTCTCGGCGCCGCGATCATCGCTGCGGTGCTGTCGGATGAGGCCGCGGACACCCTCGAGCCAGACCGTGCTCTGTGGGTGACCCTCCGCGCGGTGGGCAGTCGGCTGAGCACGCTTCACGCGGGTGTCTTCACCGCCGCGCTCGCCCTCGCGAACTGGCACGCCTCGCATCCGTTCTCCCCCAAGACCGGGGAGCCGACCGTGCCAGCGCTCGGCGGCTGGGTGCGGGTGCAGCCCGACGGCAAGGAGATCTTCCCGCGCACGGACGCGGCGATCATCGTCGGCGTCGTGGACTCCCACGACCGCATCCTGCTCGGCTCGAACGCGATGTGGGCGACCAACCGGTACTCGCTGCTGGCCGGCTTCGTGGAGCCGGGGGAGTCGCTCGAGAGTGCGGTGATCCGGGAGGTCTTCGAGGAGTCGGGCATCCGTGTGATCGATCCGGTCTACCTCGGGTCGCAGCCCTGGCCGTTCCCGGCGAGCCTCATGGTCGGCTTCCTGGCGACCGTCGACCCGGCCGTCGAATCCACGCTCACCCCCGACGGCGACGAGATCCTCGACCTGCGCTGGTTCAGCCGCGACGAGCTGACGGCGGCGCTCGGCGAGATCGCTCTGCCGGGCCATACCTCGATCGCGCGGGCGATTCTCGAGCACTGGTACGGCGGCCCCATCGACGATTCCGTCGAGTGGTGAGGGCGGCCCCGATGCTCGGTGCCGATTCGCTGCTCGACGGTCTGGATGAGCAGCAGCGCGTCGCCGCCCAGGCGCTGATCGGGCCGGTGGTCATGCTCGCCGGTGCCGGCACCGGCAAGACCCGGGCGATCACCCACCGCATCGCCTACGGCGTGGCGACCGGCGTGTACGCCCCCGGCCGGGTGATGGCGTTGACCTTCACCTCGCGCGCGGCATCCGAACTCCGCGGACGGCTGCGCCAGCTCGGCGCGACGGGCGTCTCCGCGCGCACGTTCCACGCGTCTGCGCTCTCGCAACTGGGATTCTTCTGGCCGCAGGTGATCGGTGGCACGATGCCGCGCATCCTGGACAGCAAGGGACGGATTCTCGGGCACGCCGCTGAGACGCTGAAATTGAAACTCGACACGGCCACGCTGCGTGACCTCGCCGCCGACATCGAGTGGCGCAAGGTCTCCCGACTCACCCTCGATCAGTACTCCCGCATTGTGGAGAGCCGGCCGCTGCCGGCCGCCCTCGACGCCGAGAAGATGCTGGCCCTGCACTCACGCTACGAGTCGCTGAAGGACGACCGGCGGCAGCTCGACTTCGAGGATGTCCTGCTCGCGACCGCGGGAATGATCGAGTCGGAGCCGCGGGTGGCCCAGCAGGTGCGTGAGCAGTACCGCTTCTTCGTGGTGGACGAGTACCAGGACGTCTCTCCGCTGCAGCAGGCGCTGCTCGATCTCTGGGTCGGCGATCGGCAGGACGTCTGTGTGGTGGGTGACGCCAGCCAGACCATCTACTCGTTCGCGGGGGCGTCATCCGGGTACCTGCTCGGCTTTCCGGCGAAGTACCGCGAGGCGACGGTGGTGCGGCTCGAGCAGAACTACCGCTCGAGCACGCACATCGTGCACACGGCGAACCGGCTGATGAAGTCCCGGCCGGGCGCGCTCAGTCTGACCGCCGCCGTGGAGGCCCCCGGTACGGTCGCGCCGACGATCGAGTCCTACCCGAGCGAGATGGCCGAGGCGCGGGCCATCGCCCAGAGCATCGCCGAGCAGATCGCGGCCGGGGCCCGCGCGCAGGACATCGCCGTGCTGTACCGCATCAACGTGCAGTCGGCGGCGATCGAGACCGCGCTGAACGACGTCAACGTGAACTTCCAGCTGCGTGGTGGCCCGCGCTTCTTCGACCTGCAGGAGGTGAAGCAGGCGCTGATGATGTTGAAGGGCGCCGTCGTCGCCTCCACCCACGAGCCGCTGTTCAAGACGGTCAGTGACGTGCTGAGATCGCTCAGCTGGACCCAGAACCCGCCCGAGGCGCGTGGAGCGGTGCGGGACCGCTGGGAGTCGCTCAACGCGATCATGGGCCTGGCCGAGGCTGCGCCCCAGGGAACGACCCTCGCCGAGTTCGTCGACGAGCTGTTCGAGCGATCCGCCGCACAGCATGAACCGACCATGGCCGCGGTCACCCTGGCGACCATCCACTCGGCGAAGGGCCTGGAGTGGGACACGGTGCATATCCTCGGCCTGAGCGAGGGCTTCCTGCCGATCACCTACGCCACCACGGAGGAGGCAATCGAGGAGGAGCGTCGCCTGCTCTACGTGGGCATCACGCGCGCGCGGCGGCGGCTGCACCTCTCCTCGGCCCGATCGGGATCGGGGCGCGGAGCGGAGCGGAAGCCGAGTCGTTTTCTGGCAGAGCTGCAGTAGCGGGCTCCGCGAGCCCGCCGCAGCCGCAGCCGGGATGGCCGTACCAGTGCCGCAGCCGGCGCTCGCCGGTCGCCGGTTCGAGAACGAGCTCGGCAGTATCGGTCACCTGATCCGGTGCAGGCCGTCCCTCCAGCCGCGCGAGCACGCTGCGCACGACGATCGCGGCGACCTCACCCGCGATCAGCGGCGTCTCGGTGTGGCTGAGCCGGCCCCAGAGCTGCGAGGCGATCGCCGGCCTCGCCGGATCGGCATCCGTTCTGTGGCGTTCGAGGCAGTGCAGGCACGGGCCACGGCCCGGCTCGATCAGCGGGCCGATGTGCACCTCCTGGTCGCCGAACAGTACCGGCAGGTGAGGCACGTCGCGGCGCAGCCAGTGGCCGTGCTGATCGGGAGAGAGCACGTGGTGGGCGATCAACACCGCGAGATCCGGACTCTCGGATGAACGGATGCCCGCCTCCTCGAATCGCGCCCGCACGAGGTCCGCTGCCGTCCCCGACCCCTCAACCGCCACCGTCGTCGCCCGCGGCTCCGCCGGAGCCACGAGGGCGGGCGCGAGTGCGGCGAGCAGAGCGTCGAGGTCGGGCAGTTCGGCATCGGTCGCGATCATCTCGAGTCCTGACCGGCTGATGCCGCGAAGCAGGGCCGCGATGACGCGCTCCTCCGCGGAGCTGACATCGGTGAGCAGCACCCGCGCGCGGTCGACACCGAACTGCAGATCGCTCGGGCTGCGCCAGACCAGGGGATAACGGTGATCGAGTCTCAGAACCATGCGCGCAATGATGCGCGCTCGCCGAAATCCCCGCGGAAACTATCCACAGGCCGTGCTCCGCGTCTTCTGCGCCGGCATGCCGCTTCGACAGACTCAGGAACCGATGAGCACGGTCCCTGAGCTTGTCGAAGGGCGACCACCAGGTCAGCCCTTCGCGGTGCCGTCCTCGCCCTCGTGCGGGCGGTCGTCGCGGGTGTCGTTGAGCAGGTCCTCGATCGCCTGGTCGATGTCGTCGCGCTCCGGCTCGGCACCGGTCAGCCGCATGACGAGACCCACCGGGTCGTCGATGTCCTGGGTGGTGGGAACGAGGTCGGGGTGCGACCAGAGTGCGTCGCGGCGCTCGGCGCCCACATCATCCGTCAGCTTCTGCCACATGGCGGCAGCCTCACGAAGACGGCGGGGGCGCAACTCGAGGCCGACCAGGGTGGAGAACGCCGACTCGGCCGGACCACCGGCTGCCCGCCGACGGCGCACCGTCTCGGCGATCGCATCGGACTTGGGCAGACGCGTCGTGGCCTGCGCGGTGACCACGTCGACCCAGCCCTCGATGAGGGCGAGCGTGGTCTCCAGCCGGGCGAGCGCGGCGAGCTGGGCATCCGACTTCGGCGGGATGAGCGCGCCGCTCACCATCGCCTCGCGCAGCTCTTCGGGGTTCGACGGGTCGAAGTCTGCGGCGAGCTCTTCGAGGCGATCGGTGTCGATCCGGATGCCCTGGGCGAATTCCGTGATCGAGGTCAGCAGCTGCAGCTTCAGCCACTTGGCGTGGCGGAATAGCCGGGCATGGGCGAGCTCGCGCACCGCCCGGTAGAGCGGCACCAGATCCTGCTGGGTGTCGAGGCCCGAGCCGAACTCGGCGAGGTTCTGCGGCAGCATCGCGGCCTGCTGATCGCTGTCTTTGGTTCCCAGCAACGGGATGCCGATGTCGCCGCCCGACACGACCTCGCTGGAGAGTTGGCCGACGACCTGGCCGAGCTGGATGGCGAACAGGGTACCGCCGACGTTGCGCATCAGCTTGGATGCGCCCTCGATCATGCCGGACATCTCTTCCGGCGCCTGCTCCCGCAGCACGTCGGTGAGGGAGTCGGCGATGCTGTTCGCCACCGGTTCTGCCAGCTGCGTCCAGAACGGCATGGTCGCCGTGATCCACTCCGTGCGCGACAGCAGCTTCGGGGTGGTGGTCAGTTCGGTGATCTCGGTCGCCTCGTCGAGCCACAGCGCCGCGACATGGAACGACTGCTCGATGGCCGAGCGCTCCCCGGGCGTGATGGGGCGGACATCCTTCGCGGCCAGATTCTTCGCCTGGTCGAGGGCCAGAGCCCAGTTGATGCCCTCCTCGCTCGACTGCAGAGCGCTCTGCAGCTGGCCGATCAGGTTCTTGAGCATCTCGGGGTCGTTGGGCAGTCCTGCCGCGCTCGCGAGCTTCGCCGGGTCGATCTCCGAGTTGCCGGAGAGGAACTGGCTGAGCATGTCGCGGAACTCGTCTTCAGGGTTCTGCGCCGAATCTTCAGGCATGCCATCTACGCTAGCTGGAACGTCTCCGAGAGGAACGTGAATGGCTTCGGCAGGGCTGCGCCCGTGGCGAACAACCCCCTGAAAGCAGTTTTCGAAAGGACGAGCGTTGGCTCTCTTTGCCGATGTCCAGGTCGATTCCCCCCGCCCGCGCCGCCGCGGTCGCCGCATCGGGGTCGTGCTTCTCGTACTCGCGATCATCGCCGGAATTGCTCTCGCGACCGTGCCCACCCCCTATGTGATCGAACAGCCGGGGCCGGTGTTCAACACGCTCGGCACGGTGCAGAACAGCGGCAATGCGGTACCGCTGATCGAGATCCCCGGGCAGAAGACGTACCCCACCTCTGGCGCTCTCGACCTGCTCACGGTCAACCTGCTCGGCGACCGGCAGAACCCGCCGAACTGGTTCGAGGTGGCCCAGGCCTGGTTCGACCCGAGCAAGGCCGTCGTGCCGATCGATGCCGTGTATCCGAAGGGCGAGACGGTCGAGCAGTCCAACAAACAGTCCGCCGTCGACATGCAGAACTCGCAGAAGGATGCCGTGGCGGCCGCTCTCACGCAGCTCGGTTACCCGCTCACCGGCACCCTCGTCGTCGAGGGGTTCTCCGCAGACTCGCCCTCCAAGGGCGTGCTGCAGAACGGCGACGAGATCCTCGCGGTGGATGGCACGAAGACCGACAGCGTGGCGGGCCTGCGCGCCATCATCGCGAAGACCGGCGCGGGCGTGCCGGTCGCCGTGTCGATCGCCCGCAAGGGTGTCGACTCCACGGTGCAGGTGACCCCCGCCCTCAGCACCGAGGATGGAAAGACGCCCATCCTCGGCATCTACCCGTCGATCAGCTACACCTTCCCGTTCCAGGTGAAGATCCAGCTCGAGAACGTCGGCGGTCCGAGTGCCGGGCAGATGTTCGCGCTCGGCATCATCGACAAGCTCACCCCGGGCAAGCTCAACGGCGGTGCGAAGGTCGCCGGGACCGGCACCATCGACGCGGAGGGCGATGTCGGACCGATCGGCGGCATCCGGCAGAAGCTGTACGGAGCTCGGGATGCCGGCGCTACCTGGTTCCTCGCCCCGCAGAGCAATTGCAATGAGGTGACCGGGCACATCCCGAGCGGACTGAAGGTCTTCGCCGTGAAGACACTCGACGATTCCCTCGCCGCGCTGAAGGCGATCCGTACCGGAGGCGACACGAGCGCGCTGCCGAGCTGCCCCGTGAAGTGACCGCGGTCGGTCGGGGCGGACAGCATGCCCACGGATCGTCCCCTTAAGATGAAGCCCACAGCATCCATCCCCAGCCAGGAGCAGTGTCTTGACCTCCACACAATCTGACGAGCGTCGGCCGGCATCGCGATCACGGGTGACGGTGCTCGCAACGATCGCCGTTCTCGTCGTGCTCATCGTGCTCTTCTTCATCTTCGCGAGCCTCTACACCGACTGGCTCTGGTTTCAGCAGCTCGGCTTCCTGAATGTGCTCACCACGCAGTGGGTCGCCAGTGCGGTGATGTTCTTCATCGGCTTCTTCGGCATGTCGATCCCGATCTTCGTCAGCATCGAGATCGCGTTCCGCTTCCGTCCGGTCTACGCGAAGCTCAACGCGCAGCTCGACCGCTATCAGCAGGTCATCGAGCCGCTGCGCCGCCTGGCGATGTGGGGGATTCCCGCCGTCATCGGCCTCTTCGCGGGAATCGCCACCTCATCGCGCTGGCAGCTCGCGCTCGAGTGGCTGAATGGCACGCCGAGCGGCAAAGTCGACCCGCAGTTCCACCTGGATGTGTCGTTCTACCTGTTCGCGCTGCCCTTCTACCAGGCGGTCGCCGCCTTCGCGTCCGCCGCCGTGCTCATTTCGGGCATCGCCGCGATCGCGACCAGCTACCTCTACGGCGCGCTGCGCTTCGGCAACCGCGAGGTGCGCATCTCCCGCACCGCACGGGTGCAGTTGTCGATCACCGGTGCCGTCTACCTCGCTCTGCAGGCCGGAAGCATCTGGCTCGACCAGTACTCCACGCTCAGCACCAACACGAGCAGCAACATCACCAACCTGATCGGCGCCTCCTACGCCGACGTCCACGCCGTGATCCCGGGCCGGGCGATCCTGTCGGGGGCCGCCGCGATCGTCGCGGTGCTGTTCATCATCACCGCGATCGTCGGGCGCTGGCGCCTGCCGATCATCGGCACCGCCCTGCTCCTGGTGAGCGGTCTCATCATCGGTTCGGTCTACCCGTGGATCGTCGAGAAGTTCCAGGTCGAGCCGAGCCAGCGCAGCCTCGAGGCGCCATACATCGAACGCAACATCTCGGCTACCCGGGACGCCTACGGCGTGAACTCCGTCAAGGAGCGCGCCTACGACGCGGTGACGGATGCCGAACCCGGCACCCTGCGCAACGACGTGGAGACCACCGCGAACATCCGCATCATCGACCCCGCGCTGATCTCCCCGGCCTTCGCTCAGCTGCAGCAGATCAAGCAGTACTACACGTTCAACAAATACCTGGACGTCGACCGCTACACGATCGACGGCAAGGTGCAAGACACCGTGCTCGGCGTGCGTGAGCTCGATCAGTCGAACACCGGGGCTCAAGCGAGCTGGTTCAACAACGTCCTGGTCTACACCCACGGTTACGGCGTGGTCGCCGCCTATGGCAACCAGCGCTCGACCGACGGCCTTCCGGTATTCCTGGAGTCGGGCATCCCCGACACCGGAAAGCTCGGCAAGTTCCAGCCGCGCATCTACTTCGGCGAGAGTTCGCCGTCGTACTCGATCGTCGGTGCGCCGAAGGGTCAAAAAGAGGTCGAGCTCGACTACCCGTCCAGCGGCGGTGCCGACAACCAGAACGCCACCACCACGTTCAGCGGCAACGGCGGCCCGAAGCTCGACAACGTGTTCAAGCGCCTGGTCTACGCGATCAAGTTCCAGTCCGAGCAGATCCTGCTCTCGGACGCCGTGAGCGATAGCTCGCAGATCCTCTACAACCGCGACCCGGCCAAGCGCGTGCAGAAGGCGGCGCCGTACCTGACCCTCGACAGCGACCCATACCCCGCGGTGGTCGACGGCAAGGTGCAGTGGATCATCGACGGCTACACCACGAGCGACAAGTATCCGTACTCCGCGGTGCTGCAGCTGAGCAGCGCGATCTCCGATACCTACACGCCGACGCCGCAGTTGGCGCTCGACAACGTGAACTACATCCGCAACTCGGTCAAGGCCACCGTCGACGCCTACACCGGCAAGGTGACGCTCTACGCCTGGGACGACAAGGACCCCATCCTCAAGACCTGGCAGAAGATCTTCCCCTCGACGATCAAGCCGCTGAAGGACATGAGCTCGGAGCTGGTGCAGCACGTGCGCTACCCGGCCGACCTGTTCAAGGCACAGCGTCAGATTCTCGGCACGTACCACGTGACCGACTCGGACACCTGGTTCTCGGGATCTGATGCCTGGGTCACCCCGAACGACCCGACCAAGCCCTCGGCGACGGCGCGTCTGCAACCGCCGTACTACCTCACGATGAAGCTGCCCGGGCAGAAGGCGCCGGCGTTCTCGCTGTACTCCACGTACATCCCGAAGTCGACGGTCTCCGGCACCCGGAGCATCCTGACCGGCTATCTGGCCGCCGACGGTGACGCGGGAAAGACGGCGGGAAAGAAGGCGTCGACGTACGGCAAGCTCACGCTGCTCGCGCTGCCGAAACAGACCAGTGTGCCCGGCCCCGGTCGGGTGGAGACCAGCTTCACCACGGACACCGAGGTGGCGAATCAGCTCGCGCTGCTCGCCCGCGGGGACACCAACG
>JBEVGK010000134.1:0-5219 GCA_040511795.1 Lacisediminihabitans sp.
CGTCGCCCCGCGTTCGAGCGCCTGTGCGACGAACTCCACGCCGAGGCCGCCATTGGCTCCGGTCACGAGTACCACTGCGCCGCTGATGTTGGTCATTGCTGTTCTCCCCGGTCGATCGGATCCGCCCTCCCTAGCATCCTGTGCCGCGCGAAGAAATACCATCGGCGGTTCGCTGGTTGGCCCTGTTATGACCACCATCGATCAGCTCGCCGCCGACACCGCCATGGGTGCGGTGACCCTCCTGGTCGCCGACCTCGACGCGATGACCGCCTACTACCGGGATGCCGTGGCGCTGCAGGTGCTCAGCCAGACCGTCGACACGGTCACCCTCGGTCGCGGCACGACGCCGCTGGTCATCCTGAGACACGCACCGGAGCTGGTGCACGCCTCCCCCCGCGCGGCCGGGCTGTTCCACACGGCGATCCTGTTCGAGAGCGAGGCGGCGCTGGCCGCATCCGTCTACTCGGTCGCGACCCGGGCACCGAACACCTTCGCCGGCAGCTCCGACCACCTGGTGAGCAAGGCCTTCTACTTCACCGACCCGGAGGGCAACGGGGTCGAGCTGTACTGGGATCGTGACCGCTCCGAGTGGAGCTGGACACACGGGCAGATCGAGATGAACACGCTGTTCCTCGACCCGAACGCCTTCCTCCAGCAGCACCTCACCGAGCAGAACGTCGAGCAGCCGATCGTCGGGGGTGCGGTCGTCGGGCACGTACACCTCTCGGTGGGCGACGTCGCGACGGCACGCGAGTTCTACGTCGACCGGCTCGGCTTCGAGCAGACGACGATGTTCGGCGACTCCGCGCTGTTCGTGAGCGCCGGCGGATACCACCACCACATGGCTATGAACACCTGGAACAGCGCGGGAGCCGGGCGACGCGGGCCTTCGCTCGGGCTCGGGCAGGTGGACATCCTGGTTCCCGGCACCGACGACGTCGGCGCCCTGGACGAACGGATGCGGCACTTCGGCATCGGAACCCGTGACGATGGGCAGACGGTCAGCTTCGACGACCCGTGGGGCAACCTGATCCGGGTGACGACGGCCTGACCGGATCGGACCGCGATAGTAGGGTGCCGACCGCATCGACACGGAAGGGTGGTCTGCGAAGGGAGAGCCGTGATCGCTGAGCTGAACAGACTGGTCGAGTTGATCGAGGATCATCTGACCGACGACCTCGACGTGGCGTCGTTGGCAACTGCACTCGGTACGACGGAATACCACCTCCGGCGGATGTTCTCGTCGCTGGCCGGAATGCCTGTATCGGAGTACATCCGGCGCCGTCGCATGTCTGTGGCCGCAGCGGAAGTGCTCGAAAGCAGCGACCTGCTGGGGGTCGCGGTGCGCTACGGCTATGGCTCGACCGAAGCCTTCAGCAGAGCGTTTCGGGCGGTACACGGCGTCGGCCCTGGCGAGGTGCGCCGAGACGGCGGCCCCCTTCGTACGCAATCGCAGCTCAGGTTTCGCCTGACCGTAGAAGGGATCACCACCATGGACACCCGAATCGTCGATCGCCCGGCGTTCCGCCTGGTCGGCCATGCCGCCCGCGTGCCGCTCGTTCACCGAGGAGTGAATGCCCGCATCCAGGCCCACATCGCGTCATTGCCGGCGACGGAGCACGCGCGGTTGAAGGAGCTGAGCAGCACCGAGCCGTCGGGACTCCTCCAGGTCAGCGCCGACGTCGATCCCGATTACGCCGAGGGCAGCGAGCTGACCTACCTGCACGGGGTTGCGGTGAGCGACACCAGCCCAACCCCCGACGGTCTCGACTCGATTCAGGTGCCCGCCGGAACCTGGGCGGTGTTCCGCAGCGTCGGGGACTATCCCAGCGCCCTGCAGACGACATGGGCGGCCACGGCCACGGAGTGGTTCCCGTCCAACCCGTGGCGTCTGCGCCGCGGTCCCTCGATGGTCGCGATCCTCGACCGTGCCGACGATTTCAGCACCGCGACCACCGAACTGTGGCTGCCGGTGGAGCGGGCCTGACAGCGGGCACCACGAGCCCCACGTCGTACTGCTCATACCGGGCGCTACGGCCGCGGACACCCGTTCTGTTGCACCCGGGGCGACCTATTGCCAGGCTGCCGCGACCGACTCGCACACCGCTCGCCGACGAACAGTCAGTTGATGATCTCGCCGCGCTCGTCTGCGGCGAGGGCCGCGAGTCGCTGCCGCCATTCCAGCAGCGCCTCCGGGGTCAATCGCGTCCAGTCGGTGACCTCGCCGACGATCCGGATCGGATCGGTGCTGCGGTACGACCGCGTGGGGTTGCCGGGAAACTTCTTGTCCGTCACGTTCGGGTCGTTCTCGAAGACTCCCGTGGGTTCGACCTCGTAGACACGGGGCACACCCTCGCCAGCAGCCAACTCTGCGGCCAGTCCTGCTCCGTCGGCGACGGCGGTGAAATAGATGTGGTTCATCACCACCTCGGGGCGATAGTTCGACCGGAAGCCGGCGGTGAGCAGGTCACCGATCTGCAGGTCGGCCTTGGTGCCGTGAAAGAAGGGTCCGTCGTCGAGAGCGTGAATCACCGCGACAGTTTAAGACTCGGGCGTGGTTAGGCTTTTCTGGTGGAGAACCCGACCGTGCTGACCTCGGTGGCCGAGGTCGCTGCCGCCATCCTCACCCTGCCGGGGACCGGCCGCGAGATCGTCGGCATCGCCGGCGCACCCGGCGCGGGCAAGTCCACCATCGCCGCGCAGGTGGTCGACCTGCTCGGCCCGAGCGCCGCGCTGCTCGGCATGGACGGCTGGCACCTGCCGCAGTCGCGCCTGGTCGAGCTCGGCCGCCGCGAGCGGATGGGCGCTGTCGACACCTTCGACACCGACGGCTTCGTGCGCACCCTCGACGAGCTGCGATCGACGACCGGCACGGTCACCGCGCCCGACTTCGACCGCACCATCGAGGAGGCGATCCCCGACGCGATCTCCATCCCGCCGTCGGTGCACACGCTCGTGGTGGAGGGCAACTACCTGCTGCACGATGACGACGGCTGGGAGCGCGTCTCGCCGCTTCTCGACGCGACCTTCTTCATTCGGGTGAGCCCGGACATCCGTCGCGCCCGCCTGATCGCGCGGCACGAGCGCTTCGGCAAGACTCCGGATGCCGCCGCCGCCTGGGCCCTGGGACCGGACGAGGCCAACGCGCGGCTCATCGACCTCGGCGCAGGCCGGGCACGGTACACGATCGCGTTGTAGCTACCGGCCGAGGGCGCGTTCGCGCGGGGTGCGGCGCTTCTCGAACTCCTGCTGTCGCGCCGGCTCGGGGGTGTCGATTCCGGGCACCGGAGTGATCGGGTCGTTCCAGTGCTTGATGACCGCCCAGGCGACGGCCGCGGTCGGCACCGAGAGCAGGGTGCCGACGATTCCGCCGAGGATGGTGCCGGCGGTCAACGCGACCAGCACGACGAGGCCGTGCAGTTGCAGGGAACGCCCGAGTACGACCGGCGAGAGGAAGTTGCCCTCGAGCTGCTGCACCAGGATGACGATGATCGCCACCCAGATCGCCGCAGTCAGGTCGACGGTCACGAGGGTCACGAGCGCAGCGATGATGCCGGCGGCGGTCGCACCGACCAGGGGGATGTACGCGGCGATGAATACGACGATCGCCAGCGGGATCGCCAGCGGGACCCTCAGGATGAGCATCGCAACCCCGATGCAGACGGCGTCGACCAGTGCGACGATCGTGGTGCCCCGCACATACCCGCCCAGGGTCTGCACGGCACTGTCGCCGGCCCGACGAAGCTTCGCGTGCAGCAACGGCTTGAACGGCTTGATCAGGAAGGCCCAGATCATCGGCCCGTCCTTCATGAAATAGAACAGCACGATGACGGCGAGCACGGCGCCGGTGATGAGCTCGATGGCGATCGAGGCCCCGGTCGACACCCCGGCGAGCGCCCCGGTGCCGAAGTCGGCGCTGGTGACGAACTCGGTGAGCGACTTCTGGATGTCGGCGACCTGCTGCTTCCCGATCGGCAGATTGCCGCTCTGGATGAAGTCACCGACCGCCGCGATGCCGCTGGTGACGGATTTCTGCAGGCTCGAGAACTGCGACTGCACCTGGAACACGGCGATCGTCACGATGCCGCCGAACACGATGACCCCGGCGAGCAGCGACAGGATGGCGGCGACGATGCGCGGCATGTGCTTCTCGAGCACACGCACCAGTGGGCGGAAGGCGGAGGCGATGATCAGCGCGATGAGCACCGGGATCACCACGAGCTTCAGTTGCACGGCGGCGTAGACCACGAGAGAAACCACCGCGAGCACGATGAGACCCTGCAGGCACCGGGTTGCCATCCGGCCGAAGACATCCGTCCACAGCGCCGACGGGGTGTGCTCGGCGACGGCGACGTCGGTGACCGTCTGGGCGCGCTCTTTTCTCCACATGCTCCCGAGAGTACGGGCGCGGCCCGCAGAAGGAAGGGGCTTGCGCCGGAGCGGCGAAAGTGTCGAGGGGGTGGGTTTGACGCTCAACTAGACTGGGGGCATCCACCAACCTCGAAATCGTTGGAGTCATCGGTGCCCACAATCGTCGTCGAAGTCATGCCCAAGGCCGAACTTCTCGATCCCCAGGGGAAGGCCGTCGCCGGCGCCCTCTCCCGCCTCGGCAAGAGCCAGTACACCGGTGTGCGCATCGGTAAGCGGTTCGAACTGACCGTGGATGAGGTGACGGATGCGGTGCTCGCCGACGTCACGGACCTCGCGAACGACATGTTCTCCAACTCGGTCATCGAAGACGTCGTCTCGATCACCGTGGCAGGCTCGACGCCGGTCGTGCACGACGAGACCCTCGCCGTCTCGATCGAAACCGTGGACGAGAATTGACCCGCGTCGGGGTCGTCACCTTCCCGGGGTCGCTCGACGACCGTGACGCGCAGCGCGCCGTGCGTCTGGCGGGGGCGGAGCCGGTCGCGCTCTGGCACGGCGACCACGACCTGCAGGGCGTCGACGCGATCGTGCTTCCCGGAGGTTTCAGCTACGGCGACTACCTGCGCTGCGGCGCCATCGCCTCGCTCTCGCCGATCATGGCCGAGGTCATCTCCGCCGCGAACTCCGGCATGCCGGTGCTCGGAATCTGCAACGGCTTCCAGATGCTGACCGAGGCGCACCTGCTGCCCGGCGGGCTGATCCGCAACGACGCCGGCTCGTTCGTGTGCCGCGACCAGCGCCTCCGCGTCGAGAACGCGTCGACCGCCTGGACCTCTGCGTTCTCCGTC
>JBEVGK010000135.1:0-4595 GCA_040511795.1 Lacisediminihabitans sp.
GTCGAGCCCGCGTCGTCAGAGACAGGGCAGGTCGATGCGAGGCCTGCAGAGACTGATCAGGTCGAGGCAGAGCCGGTCCAGACGGATTCGGTCGAGTCAGCGCCGGTCGAGGCAGAGCCGCTCGAGCCCGCACCGGTCGTCTACGACCTGATCGAGCCCGTGGTGGTCGCGACGCCGAACGACGGAGTGCCGCTCATCACGTCGCTTGACCTGGTTCCGGAGCACGGAACCGAGACCGGTTCGGCGGCAGACGGCGACGTGTGGGAGGGGCCGAGCCCCGACGAACCGCCCGCGTCGGGCCCGCCCGAGCGCGCGCATCTCCCCGGATTCGACGACCTGATCGGATTCGACGACCTGCTCAGCGGAAACAGCCGTGTCGTCGCGCCGAGCGACCCCGTCGGCCCCCCGCCACCCACCGACATCGAGCGGGCCTTCGACGGCCTGTTCGATCCGGCGACCCCGGAGCCCGCTCAGGTCGACGGGACGCCTGCCGACCTCGCGGGTGAGACTGCGACAGAATCCGAGAGCGTCGGCCCCGACAGCGGGTCGATCCCCGCAGCATCAGCGCCCGCAGCATCAGCACCAGCGACATCGGGCCCCGCAGTCTCAGCGCCGGTAGCTTCGGCCCCCGCAGAAGCGCCGATCGTCCCGGCGTCGGTGCCCGTCGCGATCGCCCCCGCGCTGGCCGTCGCCGATCGGCCGCAGCGGACATCCGTTTTCGCTCCGGAGCGCTCCGGCATCGAGCCGACCCCCATGGATCAGCGCGTCGGCCGGGCCGCACGCATGTTCTGGCTCTGGTTCGCCACGAATTCCTCGCTCATCAGCCTCGCCTTCGGCGGCGTGCTGCTCTCGCTCGGGATGAGCCTGCGTCAAGCGATCGTCGCTGCGCTGATCGGCGTCGCCATCGCCTTCCTGCCGCTTGGCCTCGGCACCCTCGCCGGCAAGTGGAGCGGCCAGCCGACGATGATCGTCTCGCGTGCCAGCTTCGGTCTGATCGGCAACATCGTGCCCGCCTCCCTCGCCGTGATCACTCGGGTGTTCTGGGGAGCTGTGCTGCTCTGGCTCGCGGGGGCGTCGGCCGCACGCATCCTGGTCGGCAATCGCGCCGATGGCACGCTGTTCGGGCTCGGCGAGACGAAGATCACCGCTCTGGCGATCGCCCTCGGCTTCGTGCTCGCCCTGGCCGTCGCCGTGCTCGGGTACCCGCTGTTCGCGCGGGTGCAGTTGGTGTTGACCATCGTCTCCGCGGTTCTGATCGTCGCCTTCATCGTCGTCAGCTGGCACGCCGTCGACGTGACGGTGGCGCTCACGGTCGGCGACGGTCCGTGGATCCTGGTACTCACCGGAGCGGTGCTCGTGGTGAGCTTCCTCGGCGTCGTCTGGGCGACGAGCAGTGCAGACCTCGCGCGGTACCAGCGTCCGTCGAGTTCGGGTGCGCAGGCGATGCTCTGGGCGCCGTTCGGGGCGACCCTTCCGGCCTTCCTGCTCATCGCCTACGGCGCACTGCTGGCGGCATCCTCACCGAAGGTCGCCCGCGGGCTCGTGGCGACGCCGCTCGACACGATCGCCTCCCTGGCGCCCGGCTGGTTTCCCACGCCGCTTCTACTCGGCACCGTGCTCAGCCTGCTCGTCGGTGTGGTGCTGAGCATCTACTCGGGCGGCTTCGCTCTGCAGGCCGTCGGTCTGCGGGTCGCGCGCGGCTGGTCTGCGGCCATCGTGGGCGTGCTGGTCTTCGTCGTCGCGCTCGTGCTCACCCTCACGGTGGGAACGATGACCGACGTGTTCCGCGACCTCGCGACCACGCTGGCGGTGCCCGTCGCGGCCTGGGCCGGCATCTTCGCGGCCGAGATGATCCTCCGGCGGCGTCGTTTCGATACCGCATCGCTGGTGCGCCGCGGCGGCACGTACCCCGACGTGAACTGGGTGAACCTCGCCATGCTCATCGTCGCGTCCGCCGTCGGCTTCGGGCTCACCACCGCGACGGTGGCGTGGCTCGGCTGGCAGGGTTACCTGTTCGGCGCGTTCGGAATCCCACTCGACGGGCAGGTCGCCGCATCCGATCTCGGTGTTCTCGTCGCCCTCCTGCTCGGGCTGCTCACGCCCTTCGTCTCCGGTGTCCCGGCGATCCGCAAGCAGGAACGGCAGCCACGATACTTCGTCTAGCGCCCGCCGACCCACGGTCGTGACCGACCGCCGAAAGTAGACTGACCCCATGCCTTACAGCCTCGCCGAGATCCTCAGCGTCACCGAACGGCTCTGGCCGATGTCGGGTGCCGAAGGCTGGGATGCCGCCGGACTGCTCTCCGGTGATCCGAGCCGGCAGGTCTCCTCGGTGTACCTGGCGGTGGACGCGGTTCCCGAGGTCGCCGACGAGGCCGTCGAGAACGGGGCGGACCTGCTGATCGTGCACCACCCGTTGCTGCTGCGCGGCGTGACATCGATCGCCGAGAACCGTTTCACGGGCGCGGTACTCGCACGGCTGATCCGCGGCGACTGCGCGCTCGTCTCCGCTCACACCAACGCGGATGTCGTGGAGACCGGCACATCCGCCGAACTCGCCTACCGCCTCGGCCTGGTCGAGGCTCTGCCGATCGTCGCCGGAGCCTCGCCGCATCGCGGCATCGGCCGGGTCGGACGCCTGGCCGAGCCGACCACGCTCGGCAGACTGGCGCGGCACCTGGGCGAGATCCTGCCGCCGACGGCCACGGGCATCCGTGTGTCCGGAGAATACGACCGACCGATCACGACGGTCGCCGTCTGCGGGGGAGCGGGAGACAGCCTGCTCGCCGAACCGGCCGTGCTCGGCGCCGACGTGTACGTGACCTCCGACCTGCGCTTCCACCCGGCGTCGGCGTTTCGCGAGGACGCGAAACTGGTCGGTGGCCCCGCACTCATCGATATCTCGCACTGGGCCAGCGAATGGCTCTGGCTCGCCACCGCCGCCGACGAGCTGCGCGCTGCCTTGCCCGAGCTCACCATCACCGTCAGCGACCTGCGCACAGACCCGTGGGACTTCGCCGTGGTTCAGTAGGCGACAGCTTCCGCACTGTTCATTAGCGATACCCTCGCACCCGTAGTACCCCGCAATAGAAGAAGGACGACATCCATGGCACTCAAGGCCAGCCCCGCCGAGCAGGCTCGACTGCTCGAGCTGCAGACGCTCGACACCCGCATCCGCCAGCTCGACCACCGGGCCAAGTCGCTGCCGCAGCTGAAGGTGCTCGCCGGGCTGGGCGTCGAGGCCGATGGGCTGCGCGTCGAGCGGTTGAGCGCGACCGGCGCCGTCGAGGATGCCAAGCTCGAACTCGGACGGATCGAGTCGGATGTCGCCGTGGTCGAGGCGCGGATCACCCGCGACACCGATCGGCTGCAGTCATCCTCGTCGGTCAAGGACGTCGCCGGTCTCGAGAGCGAGCTGTCGGGACTGCGCAAGCGCCAGAACGACCTCGAGGAGATCGAACTGACCGTCATGGAGCGGCTCGAGAACCTCGAGGCGGTGCTGCGCGAGGCCAACGCCCGCGTGCTGGAGGTCGAGGAGAAGATCGCCGCGGCAACCGTGGAGAAGGATGCCGAGCTGCTCACCATCACCGTCGAGCGTGCGGCGGCCGCCGCGGCCCGCAGTGCTCTCGCCGCCCAGGTCTCCGACGAACTGCTCGCCCTGTATCAGCGCCAGCTCGACCGTTACGGCGCGGGGGCGTCGCTGCTGCAGTACGGCACTTCGAGCGCGAGCGGTGTGAAGCTCAACGAGAACGACATGCAGACGATCCGTGCGGCGGCGCCGGACGATGTGATCCTGTGCCCGGACTCCAGCGCGATCCTGGTGCGGACGGCGGAGTCGGGGCTCTAGTCCCGGACGGTAGGCTTATCGGCGAATGGGTCGGCAAGACGGTCGCGTCGCCTCTGTCGTGCGAAAGCATGGCGGGAGGCGCCGAGGAACGTCCGGGCTCCGCAGAGCAGGATGGTGGGTAACACCCACCCGGGGTAACCCGCGAGAAAGTGCAACAGAAAGCAGACCGCCTCGCGCTTCGGCGTGAGGTCAGGGTGAAACGGTGGTGTAAGAGACCACCAGCGGCCCGTGTGAGCGGGTCGGCTAGGTAAACCTCGTCCGGAGCAAGGTCAGACAGAAGACCATGAGGCTGCTCGTCTCGTCTTCGGGTAGACCGCTAGAGGGCTGCGGCAACGTAGTCCCGAGATAGATGGCCGTCGATGCCGCCTCGTGCGGCGGGACAGAACCCGGCGTAACAGCCGGCCCATTCACCCCCCCCCGGTTACACGACTCCGCTCGTGCCGAGAGCCGAACCGATGAGGAACGTCGCGGCCAGGGCGATCGCGCCGCCGACCACCACGCGGACCATCGCGCGCAGCACCGGACTTCCTCCGATGCGGGCACTCGTGGCGCCGGTGATCGCTAGCGCGACGAGCACCGCGACAAACGTGACGGGAACGCGAACGGATGCCGGCGGCAGCAGTATCGCGAGCATCGGCAGTATCGCCCCGATCGTGAACGCCAACGCCGAGGCGCCGGCCGCCTGCCACGGGCTGGCGATGTCTGCCTCCGTGATGTTGAGCTCGGCCTCGAGGTGCGCGGCCAGCAC
>JBEVGK010000136.1:0-5036 GCA_040511795.1 Lacisediminihabitans sp.
CAGGAAGGCGCGCAGGTTGGCGAGCTTCTGCCACTGGTCGCCGGGCATCTTGTGCAGCAGTGAGCCCTTGCCGTGCACGACCTCGTCGTGGCTGATCGGCAGCAGGAACTGCTCGGTATATGCGTAGACCATCGAGAAGGTGATCTCGTTGTGGTGGTAGGCCCGATACATCGGGTCCTCCTCCATGTACGAGAGGCTGTCGTGCATCCAGCCCATGTTCCACTTGATGCCGACGCCGAGGCCGTCGGCGTCGGTCGGGCGGGTGACGCCCGACCAGGCGGTCGATTACTCGGCGATCATCACGATGCCGGGGTTGGGCGTGTACGCGGTGGCGTTCACCTCCTGCAGGAAGCTGATCGCCTCGAGGTTCTCGCGTCCGCCGTTCTTGTTCGGCAGCCACTGACCCTCCTCGCGCGAGTAGTCGAGGTAGAGCATCGAGGCGACAGCGTCGACCCGCAGGCCGTCGATGTGGAAGTCTTCGAGCCAGTACAGCGCGTTGGCGACGAGGAAGTTCCGCACCTGCGAGTCGCCGAAGTTGAAGACCAGGGTTCCCCAGTCCGGCTGTTCGCCGCGGCGCGGGTCGGAGTGCTCGTACAGCGGCTGACCGTCGAAGTTCGCCAGCGCCCACTCATCCTTGGGGAAGTGCGCGGGCACCCAGTCCATGATCACGCCGATGCCGGCCTGGTGCAGGCGGTCGATCAGGTAACGGAGGTCGTCCGGATGTCCGAACCGGCTGGTCGGCGCGTAATAGCCGGTCACCTGATAGCCCCATGACCCACCGAACGGATGCTCGGCGAGAGGCATGAACTCGACGTGGGTGAACCCGGTCTCATGGATGTAGTCGATGAGTTGATCGGCGAGCTCGCGGTAGCCGAGTCCCGGCCGCCAGGATCCGACATGCATCTCGTAGACGCTCATCGGTGAATTGTGGGGATCCTGATGGGCCCGCGCGGACATCCAGTCGCCGTCGCTCCAGCTGTACTGGGACTCGCCGACCTTCGACGCGGTGCGCGGCGGCACCTCGGTGTATCGCGCCATCGGGTCTGCGCGGGTGACCCACTGGCCGCCCGCGGTGAGCAGTTCGAACTTGTAGGCAGTGCCCGGGCGAAGGCCGGGAACGAACAGCTCCCAGACGCCACTGTCGCCGAGGCGGCGCATCGCGTGCCCGACGCCGTTCCAGTCGTTGAAGTCGCCCACCACCCGCGCCGCCGCGGCATGCGGCGCCCAGACGGAGAAGCTGGTGCCGTCCACGTCTTCGTGCGGACGGAAGTGCGCACCGAGCACATGCCAGAGCTGCTCATGCCGCCCCTGGCCCCAGAGGTAGAGGTCGATCTCGCCCACCGACGGCACGAACCGATAGGGGTCGTCGGTGGTCCAGTCGGGCGCACCGTCGTAGGTGGTCTCGAGCGCATAGGACTGGCCGGCACCGGGGGCGAAGCCATGCCAGAGCCCCTGCGCGACATGGCTGAGGGGCACACGACTGCCGTCGCCGCGCACTGCGGTGACCGTCTTAGCGAGCGGGCGGATGGCGCGCACCACCCAGCCGCCGTCGATCGGATGCTGCCCGAGCGCGTCGTGCGGCTGCGGGTGGCGACCCTCGACGAGCGCCGTGATGTGGTCGGCGTGAAGCGCGGGGAGGGTGGCCGTGTTCGACTTCGCGAGCTTGCGCCCGGTGAGAACGGGGCCGGTGGTAGCGGGGGGCGTCGTGCCGGAATCGTCGGACATCATTCGCCTCCTCTCGAGTCGGTGGTGCGGAGCGCGATGCTGAGGATGTGGACGGGCTCGGTGAACGCGTCAAGCCGGACATAGTTGTCCGTGCCCCATGTGTACACCTGCCCGGTGATGAGGTCGGTCACCTCGAAGGTCTCTCCCGCGACGAAGCCGAATTTTCGCGGGTCGAGGTGCACGGTCGTCTCGCGCACGGAGTGCGGGTCGACGTTGGCGACGACGATGATGCCGTCGCCCCGTCCATCGGCCGTGAACTCGGGCGCGAGGTACTTGCTGTAGACGAGGATCGCGTCGTCGTCGCTCCAGTGCACGTCGAGATTGCGCAGCTGCTGGAGTGCGGGATGCGCGTTGCGGATCTCATTGAGTCTGGTGAGGTACGGCGCCAGCGAGCGACCCGCCGCCTCTGCCGCGGCGAAGTCCCGCGCCTTGTACTCGTACTTCTCGTTGTCGATGTTCTCTTCCGAACCCGGCCGCGCCACGTTCTCGAACAGCTCGTATCCCGCATAGACACCCCAGCTCGGCGAGGCGGTGGCGGCGATGGCGGCGCGGATCTTGTACGCCGCGATCCCGCCGAACTGCAGGTAGGCGGTGAGGATGTCCGGGGTGTTCACGAACAGATTCGGCCGGAAGAAGGCGGCGGTCTCATGCGAGAGGCCGGTGAGGAACTCCTCGAGCTCCAGTTTCGTGTTGCGCCAGGTGAAATAGGTATACGACTGCTGGAATCCGGCCTGCCCGAGCGAGTACATCATCGCCGGGGCGGTGAAGGCCTCGGCGAGGAAGACCACCTCGGGGTGCTCGGTATTCACCTCGTGCAGCAGCCACTCCCAGAACTGCAGCGGCTTCGTGTGTGGATTGTCGACCCGGAAGATCTTCACCCCGAGCCCGATCCAGTACTGCACGATGCGCAGCACCTCGCGACTCAGTCCCTCGAAGTCGTTGTCGAAGTTCAGCGGATAGATGTCCTGATACTTCTTCGGCGGGTTCTCGGCATAAGCGATCGACCCGTCCGGCAGCGTCGTGAACCATTCCGGATGCTCCGTCACCCACGGGTGGTCGGGCGAGCACTGGAGTGCCAGGTCGATGGCGAGCTCCAGCCCCGCCTTCTTCGTGGCCTTGAGAAATGCGCTGAAGTCGGCAACCGTGCCGAGGTCCGGATGGATGGCGTCGTGGCCGCCGGCCGCGGAGCCGATCGCCCAGGGAGAGCCGGGGTCGTTCGGCCCGGCGTCGAGGGTGTTGTTCGGGCCCTTGCGGAAGCTGAAGCCGATCGGATGGATCGGCGGCAGGTAGAGCACATCGAAGCCCATCGCCGCCACCGCGGGAAGTCGCTTCGTGGCCGAGCGGAAGGTGCCGCTCTTCCAGCTGCCGTCCCGGTTCTTCTTCGCGCCCTCCGAGCGAGGGAAGAACTCGTACCAGGCGCCGAGTCCGGCCCGGGCGCGCTCGACGCGAAGAACATGCTCCTCGCCACGAGACAGAATCGCCGCAAGCGGATTGCGCTCGATCTCGTCCGTCAGTGTGGGGTCGAGCGCGAGGGCGAGCCGGTCCTCGGGGGAGAGGCGCTTGTTCGCCAGGCCCTTCGCGGCATCCTTCAGCAGTGCGCTCGCCGGCGAGCCCTTCGCCGCGCGCTTCAGCAGGTCGGCCCCGATGCCGAGCATGAGCGGCACATCGATGCCGGCCGGCACCTTGATCTCCGCGTTGTGCAGCCAGGTCGCCCATTCGTCGACCCAGGCCTGAATATGCCAGCGCCATTCACCGGCCTCGTCGACCTGGGCCAGCACCTCCCAGCGGTCGCTTCCCTCGCCCAGGTCGGTCAGCCGATGGGTCGTGCGCTCGCCGCCGGGGGTGGTGAGCACGAGGTCTGCCCCGATGATGTCGTGCCCCTCCTTGAAGATCGTCGCGCTGAACGGCACGACCTCACCGACGAAGGCCTTCGCGGGCCACCGGTCTTCGGGTTGCAGGGGGGACAGGTTTCGGATCGGGATGCGACCGATCCGTGGTTCGTAATCCATAGCCACATCTCGCACAGTAGCCCCTAGCGCGGGAATGCAAACCCCCCGACTCGATGCGGCACTCGGAGTGTCGAGAACCTTGAGCCCCGGCTACCTCCACGGCCTAGTGTGGGAGCGTGAAGGCAATCAGACGGTTTACAGTCCGCACGGTCCTCCCCGCCTCCCTCGGCGCGCTCGAGGAGCTCGCCAGCAATCTGCGCTGGTCGTGGCACCTGCCCACCAGACGCCTGTTCGAGCAGATCGACCCGGCCGAGTGGGTCGCCAGCGAATACGACCCGATCGCGCTGCTCGGAGCGGTCGAGCCCTCTCGTTTGGCCGAGCTGGCGGATGACTCTGCCTTCGTCGCGCGGGCGAACGAGTTGCTCGCCGACCTGCACACCTACCTCACCGAACCGCGCTGGTACCAGCAGAACACCACCGACAGCGCCCCGAAGTCGATCGGGTACTTCTCGCCCGAGTTCGGTATCGCCGCCGCGCTTCCGCAATACTCGGGCGGCCTCGGCATCCTTGCCGGCGACCATCTGAAGAGCGCATCCGACCTCGGCGTGCCGATCATCGGTGTCGGGCTGTTCTACCGGTCGGGCTACTTCGCCCAGTCCATCTCCCCGGACGGCTGGCAGGAGGAGGCCTACCCCGTGCTCGACCCGGACGGCCTTCCGCTGTCGGTGCTGCGGCATCCGGATGGCACCGCCGCCCAGGTCGTGCTGGCCCTGCCCGGTGGTCGAGCCCTCTACGCGCGGGTGTGGCGGGTGCAGGTCGGTCGGGTGCCGCTGCTACTGCTCGACACGGACATCCCCGACAATGACGACGACCTGCGCTCGGTCACCGACCGGCTGTACGGCGGCGGTGGCGAGCATCGCCTGCTGCAGGAGCTGCTGCTGGGCATCGGCGGGGTGCGGGCGATCAAGTTGCTGACCGAGCTGACCGACGTGCCGGCGCCGGAGGTGTTCCACACCAACGAGGGGCACGCCGGTTTCCAGGGGCTGGAGCGCATCAACGACCTGGTCGCCATCGGTCTCAGCTTCGACGCCGCCCTGCAGGTCGTGCGGGCAGGCACCGTCTTCACCACCCACACCCCGGTGCCCGCGGGCATCGACCGCTTCGACTCGTCGCTGATCAGCCAGTATTTCTCCACCGATCTGCTGCCTGGCGTCGGTGTCTCCGACGTGCTCGCGATCGGGGCGGAGGATTATGTCGGCGGCACTCCGGGCATGTTCAACATGGCGGTGATGGGCTTCCGGCTCAGCCAGCATGCCAACGGTGTCTCGCTGCTGCACGGCGAGGTCAGCCGGGGGATGTTCG
>JBEVGK010000137.1:0-4518 GCA_040511795.1 Lacisediminihabitans sp.
TATCTCCTCCAGCATGCCAACAACCCCGTGGACTGGTATGCGTGGGGCGATGAGGCGTTCGAACGCGCGCGACGCGAGGACAAGCCGATTTTCCTGTCCATCGGCTACTCGACCTGCCATTGGTGTCACGTGATGGCGCGGGAGAGCTTCAGCGACCCCGTGATCGCGGCGCGATTGAACTCCGACTTCGTCAGCGTGAAGGTAGACCGGGAGGAGCATCCGGATGTCGACGCCAGCTACCTGACCGCGGCCGGCGCGTTCACCGACAACCTGGGCTGGCCGCTGAACGTGTTCGTCACCCCGACGGGGCGTGCCTTCTTCGCGGGAACCTATTTTCCGCCGCAGCCGCTCGCCGGACATCCGTCGTTCAGTCAGGTGCTCGACGCGGTGCAGGAGGCCTGGACGCAGCGTCGCGACCAGGTGGAGGACAGTGCCGCAAAGGTTGCCGCCGCCCTGGGCAGCGCCACCACCGAGACCCGGCCCGGGCCGCTGCCGACCACCTTCGACGGGGTGGTGGCCGAGCTGGTCGGGTACGAGGACACCGAGTTCGGCGGATTCGGCGGGGCACCCAAGTTCCCTGTCGCGCCGGTGCTGCTGTTCCTGCTCGAGCGCGGGGCGCACGGCGATGACGAGGCGCTCGGACTGGTGGAGCGCACGCTCGTCACCATGGCCGGCTCGCCACTGCGGGACGCGGTCGAGGGCGGGTTCTTCCGCTACTCCACCCGCCGTGATTGGGGCGACCCGCACTACGAGCGCATGCTCTACGACAACGCCCTGCTGCTGCGCGCATACACGCGGCTGGAGGCACTGCGGCCCGCCGCGGCACCGGGGGTCGCCGCGGGCATCGCGGACTTTCTGATCGAGGTGCTGCAACAGCCCGGCGGCGGGTTCGCCTCCGCGCAGGACAGCGAGAGCACGATCGTCGGAGAGACGGGCGATGTGCAGCGGATCGAGGGCGGCTATTACGCCCTGGATGCCGCGGCCCGCGTCGGTCAGACGCCGCCCGACCTCGACGGCAAGATCCTCACCGGCTGGAACGGACTGGCGATCGAGGGGCTCGCCGCGGCCGGCTTCGCCCTCGACCGCCCGGAATGGTCGGCCGCGGCGGTACGCGCCGCCGACTACCTGCTCGAGCGGCACCGACGTCTCGACGGCTCGCTCATACGCGCGTCGATAGGGGATCGGGAGTCCGCCGCATCCGCCACCCTCGAGGACTACGGGATGTTCGCCTCCGGTCTGCTGCAGCTGGCGACGGCTACCGGCGAGGCCAGGTTCGCCGTCGCGGCGCGCGAGCTGATCGACCTCTGTCTCAGCGGTGACACGTTCACCGTGCCGGGTGGGGCAGATCCGGCACTCGCCGCCCGCGGGCTGGCCCTCGCGAGCGACCCCTCGGAGGGCGCTTACCCGTCCGGAATCAGCGCGATCGCGACCGCCGCCGAGAAGCTCTCGCTGCTCACGGGCGATCGGCGCTACCGCGAGGCCGCGACCGAGGCGATGCGCGGTGTCGCGCCGCTGGCGATGCTGCGCCCGATCTCATTCGGCAGCTCCCTCGACCTGATCGCGCGCCTGGCCGAGCCCGTGACGCAGCTGGTCGTGGTGGGCTCGGTCGGCGCGGAGGTTGCGCGGGCGGCATCCGTCGGCGGCAGAACTCTCGGTGATCGGTCCCTCGGTGTGCGACCGGTCGGGGTCAGCACGATCGTCTCTGTCGAGCAGACCGCGGCCCTCGCGGCCGCCGGCTTCGAACTGTTCGCGGGACGCGAGCGCGAGGCCGCTTACCTGTGTCGTGACTTCGTCTGTCGACTGCCGATCACCGACGCCGAGACACTCGCGGCCGCGCTCTAGGAGCGCGGTCTGGGTATCGCCGCTGCACCCTTCGCCACTCCGTTTGCCACATCTGTCGTCCGGCGCACCACGAACAGGAGCCAGCCGAGGCCGACGGCGATGCAGAGCTGCCCGAGCACGCCGAGCGGAAAGTAGATGTGGTCGTTCAAGAACAGGAACGACCCGACGACGAGCACGATCCCGCCCGGCACCGACACGAGGCCCGCGCGGCGGAAGGACGCGAGCGCGGTGATCGCGCACGCGGCGATGAACGCGACACTACCGACGAAGCCGATGTCCCGACCCAGACCGAAGACCGTTCCGGTGGCCATGCCCATGTCGTCGAGCTTCAGGCCGCCCGCACCGATGCCGGCCAGCACGTCGAGCCCGGTATAGAACGCGGCGTAGACGAAGCCGAGGATACCGACCAGCCAGGTGAGGAACCGGTCGTATCCGCGAATCACCAACCACGGGCCGAAGCCGAGCAGCGGAAACACCGGAAGCAGCGCGATGTGCAGGTTGCGCCAGTACTCGGCGGAGTCGGCGGTGAGGCGTTCCGGGTGGGTGATGCCCACGATCGCGAGGCCGAGCGGCGGCACGAGCACCGCGAGGAAGAGCAGAACGGTGCGCGGGGTCATCCGGCTAGGTTACGGGTCTGCTCAGCCCACGGCTCAGCGCCAGCCCGGGAACCAGTAGTGCTGCTGCACGAACGACGCGGAGACCTGGTCGCCCGTCCAGACCGGGTAGAAGAAGACGCTGATCAGCGTCGCCAGCACCAGGAACACCCCGACCACGATCACGCCGCTCGCCTGGAACGGAGCCGGCGGCCGGGCGAACGGCCCGGCGCGGTTCGGGCGCAGCAGCATCCCGATCACCAGCACCAGCGACAGGATCAGGTACGGCTCGAAGACGATCGCGTAGAACTGGAAGATGGTGCGCTGGGCGTACAGCAGCCAGGGCAGGTAGCCGGCGACGATCCCCATCAGGATGAGCCCGGTCTGCCACTCCCGGAACCGCACCAGCCGGTACAGCACGTAGACGAGCGCCGCGGTTCCCGCCCACCAGATGACGGGGTTGGCGATCGAGGTGATGTACTGCGCGCAGCCGCCCGGATCGGTGCAGCCGCCCACGCCGCTCGCGACCGACTCGTAGAAGAAGGCGGTGGGTCGCGTGAGGAACAGCCAGGTGAACGGGTTCGACTGGTAGGCGTGAGCGGTGTGCAACTGCACGTTGAACGTGTACATCGCCTGCTGGTAGTGCCAGAAACTCTGCACGACGTGCGGCACCCAGGCGAAGGTTCCGGATGCCGCGTTGCCGGGCAGATCCGCCCAGCCGCGGTAATAGCCGCCCTTCGTCACGAACCATCCGGTCCAGCTGAGCAGGTACACGGCGAGGGCCACCGGAACGGTGAGCAGGAACGTCGCGGGCGCCTGCCGGAACACGGCGCTGCTGGCCCAGAAGGTGATGCCGGCGTGTTTGCGGGCCACGGCATCCACCACCACGCTGTAGACGGCGAATGCGGCGAGGAAGTACAGGCCGCTCCATTTGACAGCGGTGGCGGCACCGAACAAGAGTCCGGCGGTGAACAGCCAGGGGCGGGCCCAGAGGGTCGGCCCCCAGTCGAGGCTGCGGTCCGCGACGGTGCGGCTCACGATCCAGCGCTCGAGTCGCGCGCGGGACTGACGGCGATCGAGCAGGATGGCGCCGAACCCGAGCAGGGTGAAGAACATCACGAAGTTGTCGAGCAGGCTGATGCGGGACATCACGATGGCGTGCCCGTCGATCGCGAACAGGAAGCCCGCAATCGTCGCCAGCAGCGTCGACCGCAGCAGGGCGCGGGCGATGAGCACGAGCAGCACCACCGCGAGGATGCCGACCACGGCGGTGCTGAGACGCCAGCCGACAGAGCTTTGCAGGCCGAAAAGGTCGAGGCCGAGTGAGATGATCCACTTGCCGAGCGGCGGATGCGCGATGAATGCCGGCGCACCCGTGTACGTCACGGCCTGCCCGCTGGCGATGGCGAGGTCGGTGCCGGCGGGCCAGGCACCCTCGAATCCGAGGTGCGAGAGCGTCCAGGCATCCTTCACATAGAAGGTCTCGTCGAACACCAGTTTGTGCGGATACCCCAGGTGCCAGAGCCGCAGCACCGCGGCGAGAAGGGTGACGGCGACGGGGCCACCCCAGTGTGCCAACCAGCGGCGCAGGGGAGTCTGGTCGAACCAGGCTCCCGCCATCTCGAGACGGGTTGCCTGCGCGGCGGGGGTCGGGGTGGCGGCGACGAGCGCGTCGAAGGCGGGCTCGGGTCTGGTCACCAGGCCATCGTAGGGGAGCGGCGGTGGGAGGATTGGTGGGTGCTCATCCTCGCCGCGACTCCGATCGGTAATCTCGGCGACGCCTCGCGGCGTCTCGTGGAGGCGCTCGAGAACGCCGAGGTGATCGCCTCCGAAGACACCCGCGTCACCATCCACCTGATGCGCGCGCTGGGGGTCGAGAACCGGCCCCGGCTCATCGCCCTGCACGAGCACAACGAGGTGGCGAAGGCGGCCGAGATCGTCGAGCTGGCACGCGACACCGACGTGCTGGTGCTGACGGATGCCGGCATGCCCGCGATCAGCGACCCCGGCTTCTCGATCGTGGCCGCTGCCGCCGCGGCCGGAGTCACCGTGACGGCGCTGCCCGGGCCGTCGGCCGTGCTCA
>JBEVGK010000138.1:0-4351 GCA_040511795.1 Lacisediminihabitans sp.
TGCCGAGCTCCTGGTGTCCCGCCAGCGAGGAGGCCTCGCTGGTGACGCCCTCCTGCATGTCGCCGTCGCCCGCGATGACGTAGATGAAGTGGTCGAAGGGGCTGGTGCCCGCCGGAGCGTCGGGGTCGAACAGGCCGCGCTCGTAGCGTGCCGCGTAGGCGAAGCCGACCGAGGAGGAGATGCCCTGGCCGAGCGGGCCGGTGGTGATCTCTACGCCATCGGTGTGGCCGTACTCGGGGTGGCCGGGGGTCTTGGAACCCCAGGTACGGAGGTGCTCGAGGTCGTCGAGCTCCAGGCCGTAACCGCCGAAGTAGAGCGGGATGTACTGGGTGAGCGAGGAGTGCCCGACCGAGAGGATGAAACGGTCGCGTCCGATCCAGGTGCTGTCGCTGGGGTCGCGGCGCATGACCTTCTGGAAGAGCAGGTACGCGGCGGGCGCGAGAGACATCGCGGTTCCCGGATGTCCGTTCCCCACCTTCTCGACGGCGTCGGCCGCGAGGATCCGGGCCGTGTCGACGGCCTTGTTGTCAATGGGATCCCACTGGAGAGCTGCCACGAGATTGATGACCCTTCTGTTGCCGCGGCAGGACCGAAGAGGGCCATGCCGATGGAGTTGTCGCGCTTACCAGACGTCGTCGGCACCACCGCGGGCAGCCCAACTCGAGTGCACAACGTCAATAGCTGTGCAGGCGGGGGACTGGGCGACGGCCTGCGGCTGGCAAGCACATCCGAGTATAGAGAAACCTGAGCCGTTCCGCTGTCGTCCACGGCACCCTCTGGGCTTCGAGACGGACGGTACACCTTATGATCGAAGGCAGGCGCGGCCGGAGTTCGCGGTCAGGCAGCCCGATACCTGCCGGTGAGATGGAGCGATGGACATAGCGGTGGAGGCGCCCGTTGTGCAGCAGCACATCGGTTTCACGCGCACGGTTCGAGCGTATGTAGCGCTCACCAAGCCGCGGGTCATCGAGCTGCTCCTGGTGACGACCGCTCCGGTCATGATCCTGGCCCAGGGCGGGATACCCAACCTCTGGCTGGTGCTCGCCACTCTCGTGGGCGGCGCGATGAGTGCCGGATCCGCGGGGGCCTTCAACTGCTACATCGATCGTGACATCGACCGGGTGATGAAGCGCACGAGTTCGCGTCCGCTGGTCACCGGCGAGCTGAGCGACCGACAGGCGTTGATCTTCGCCTGGGTGCTCGGCATCGGATCGATCCTGTGGCTCGGCCTGCTGGTGAACTGGCTGTCCGCAGCCCTGTCGCTCGCTGCCATCCTCATCTACGTCGTGCTGTACACGATGGTGCTCAAGCGCCGCACCCCGCAGAACATCGTCTGGGGCGGCGCGGCGGGCTGTGTCCCCGTGCTGATCGGCTGGTCCGCCGTGACTAATTCGCTCGGCTGGGCGCCGCTCATCCTGTTCGGCGTCGTCTTCCTCTGGACGCCCCCGCACTACTGGCCGCTGTCGATGCGCTACCGGGACGACTACTCCTCGGCCAGCGTTCCGATGCTCGGCGTCGTCCGTGGTCGGATGATCGTCGGCCTCCAGGTCGTGCTCTATGCCTGGGCCACCGTCGCCTGCTCGCTGCTGCTCATTCCCGTGGCCCACATGGGAATCGTCTACACCGCCACCGCGGTGCTGGCCGGCGCCTGGTTCATCTACGAGTCCCACCGCCTCTATTCGATGGCGATCCACCACGGCAAGGTGCGCCCGATGCGCGTCTTCCACAGCTCGATCACCTACCTCACCGTGCTGTTCGTCGCTGTCGGGGTCGATCCGCTCGTCCCGTTCCTGCGCTTCTGATCCGCCGCATCCCCGAAGGCCGCATCATCCGTACCCCATTCGCCTGGCTCGCCGACCGCGTAACCCTCGGGCGGCGCGCACTGCTCTGGGGCACGACCGCATCCCTCGTGCTCAGCGTGCTGATCGTGTTGGCGGGAGGCCTCGTCCGGGTGACCGGCTCAGGGCTCGGCTGCCCGGTGTGGCCGGGCTGCGACGTCGGTTCTTTCGCGCCGACCCCCGAACTCGGCATCCACGGCGTCATCGAGTGGACGAACCGCCTGTTCACCGGTGTGCTCGTGGTGGCGGTCGGCTGGGCGATCGTCGCCGCTCGGCTGCAGAAGCCGCGCAACCGTGGGCTGACCCGTCTCGCCTGGTCGCAGTTCTGGCTGGTGGTGGCCAACGCCGTCGCCGGCGGGATCTCGGTGCTGGTGAAGCTCAATCCGTGGGTCGTCGCGCTGCATTTCACCCTGGCGATCGCACTGCTCACCACCACGACGCTCACCTGGCACCGCGCCCGGCAGCCCGCGATCGCCCCGCCATCGCCGAGCCGTCCCGCCCGTGTCCTGGCCTGGGCGCTGGTGAGCTGCACGCTGGTGCTGATCCTGGTCGGCACCCTGGTCACCGGATCCGGCCCGCACTCCGGCGACTCGGCGGACGTGCCGCGGATGTCGTTCAACTGGGAGCACGTCACCATCGTCCACGCGGTGCTCGGCTCGCTCACACTCCTCATCGCCCTGGCGCTGTGGGTGGTGTTGCGGGGGGACCCGGCCGGACGACTCGCCCGACGTCGGGTGAGCTTCTTCCTCATCGTGGTGCTGCTGCAGGGCGCGGTCGGCGTCGTTCAGGCCTACACCTCGTTGCCGGCCGCCCTCGTCGCCATCCACCTGCTCGGGGCCGCCCTGGTCTGGATCGGAGCGCTGCGGGTGCTGCTCGACACCAATCCGGCGCTGTTCCGTGGTGAACCGATTGCCACGGTCGCGGTACCCGTGAATACGGTGGGCGCCCGCTGACACTCGGCCGTGCCCTGTAGAATCGTCGGTATTGTCTTCGCCGCCGTCACAGCCTGCTGAACAGGTCCTGACTGCGGGAATGCGCGGTCCCTTGGCCGGTGTTCACAGTGGACAGGAAAGAGGTATGCGCATGTCAGACATCCTGATCGATCGCCCTGAGCTCGAGAGCCTCGGCATCTACGAGTTCGGCTGGTCCGACTCCGACGTGGCGGGAGCCTCCGCGAAACGCGGAATCTCGCCCGAGGTCGTCGCCGACATCTCCGCTCTGAAGAGCGAGCCGGAGTGGATGCTGAAGAACCGGCTCAAAGCCCTCGCGCTGTTCTACAAGAAGCCCATGCCCGCCTGGGGTGCAGACCTCTCCGGCATCGACTTCGACAACATCAAGTACTTCGTGCGCTCCACCGAGAAGCAGGCCCAGACCTGGGACGACCTTCCCGACGACATCAAGAGCACCTACGAGAAGCTGGGCATCCCCGAGGCGGAGCGTCAGCGCCTGGTCTCCGGTGTCGCCGCCCAGTACGAGTCCGAGGTCGTGTACCACACGATCAACAAGGAGCTCGAGGAGAAGGGTGTCATCTTCATGGACACCGACACGGCGCTCCGCGAGCACCCCGAGCTGTTCAAGGAACACTTCGGCACGGTCATCCCGTCCGGCGACAACAAATTCGCCGCGCTCAACACCTCGGTCTGGTCGGGCGGCTCCTTCGTCTACGTGCCGAAGGGCGTGCACGTCTCCATCCCGCTGCAGGCCTACTTCCGCATCAACACCGAGAACATGGGGCAGTTCGAGCGCACGCTGATCATCGCCGACGAGGGCTCGTACGTTCACTACATCGAGGGCTGCACCGCCCCGATCTACAAGTCCGACTCGCTGCACTCCGCCGTGGTCGAGATCATCGTGAAGAAGAACGCCCGCGTGCGCTACACGACGATTCAGAACTGGTCGAACAACGTCTACAACCTGGTGACCAAGCGTGCGATCGCGCACGAGGGAGCCACCATGGAGTGGATCGACGGCAACATCGGCTCCAAGGTCACCATGAAGTACCCGTCCATCTACCTGGTGGGCGAACACGCCAAGGGCGAGACCCTGTCCGTCGCCTTCGCCGGCCCCGGTCAGCACCAGGATGCCGGCGCCAAGATGATCCACATGGCGCCGTACACGCAGTCATCCATCGTCTCGAAGTCCATCGCCCGCGGTGGCGGGCGCACCGGATATCGCGGCGAGGTGCGGATCGCCGAGGGCGCGCACCACTCCGCGAACACCGTGCGCTGCGACGCCCTGCTGGTGGACGCGATCTCGCGCTCCGACACGTACCCGACCACGGACATCCGCGAGGACGACGTGCAGATGGGTCATGAGGCAACGGTCTCCCGGGTCAGCGCCGAACAACTCTTCTACCTGCAGTCGCGCGGTCTGCCCGAGGACGAGGCCATGGCCATGATCGTCCGCGGCTTCATCGAACCGATCTCCCGCGAACTGCCGATGGAATACGCACTCGAACTCAACAAGCTCATCGAAATGGGCATGGAAGGGTCTGTCGGCTAGATGTCCGCCCC
>JBEVGK010000139.1:0-4869 GCA_040511795.1 Lacisediminihabitans sp.
CCCTGTCCGCCGTCGCCGTCATGCTGCTGCTCGGCTGGAGCGGGGCGGCGGGCTGGCACGCCGGAGCGCTGGTGCTCCTGGTCGCGATGACCGTGACCGTCGCCGACAATGGGCTTGCCTTCACCTCGGTGGCGGAGATGTCCGGCACGCTCTGGTCTGGGCGCGCGCTCGGCATCCAGAACACCGGCCAGTTCGTCGCGGCCTCGGCCGTGGGCCCTCTCGTCGGTGGCCTGATCGCCGTGGTCGGCTACCCGCTGGCGTTCGTGATCGTCGCCGTGTTTCCGGCGATAGCGGTGCCGATCGTGCCGGCACGCAGCGCCGAGGTGGACAGGCTCTGACCAGCCCTCCGCATACAATGGATCGCTCCCCGCGGGAGTGGTGAAATTGGTATACACGCAGGATTTAGGTTCCTGTGCCGCAAGGCGTGAGGGTTCGAGTCCCTTCTCCCGCACCTCCCAGTCTGTCCGTCCGACGGCTACCAGACTCGTCGCGCTACCCTGAGCTAACACACGACTGGAGTACCTCACTTTGCAGCCTTCCGCCCTCCTCCCCTGGCTCGACCCGAACACCCTGATCGAGGGTGCGGGGCCGTGGGCACTGCTCGTCGTCTGCGCGATCATCTTCGCCGAGACGGGACTCCTCATCGGATTCATCTTCCCCGGCGACACCCTGCTGCTGATCACCGGCCTGCTCACCTTCCGGCACGTCATCGACATCCCGATCGTCTGGGTGGCGCTCGCCATCGGGCTCGCGGCATTCCTCGGCGGCGAGTCGGGCTACTACATCGGCAAGAAGAGCGGCCCGAGAATCTTCGAGCGCAAAGAAGACGGCCTGATCAGCATGGCGAGCGTGCGGCGCACCAACGAGTTCTTCGCCAAGTACGGCGGTCTCGCCGTCATCATCGCCCGCTTCGTTCCGATCGTACGAACCTTCGCACCGATCGCCGCCGGCGTCGGCAAGATGAACTACCGCAAGTACTCGCTCTACAACGCGATCGGCGCGTTCATCTGGGGTGTGGGCGTGACGGTGGTCGGATTCCTGCTCGGCAACATCCGCCCGGTCGCGGACTTCGTGATCAAGTACATCGACATCGTTCTGATCGCCGTCGTGCTGCTCACCCTCATCCCCGTGGTGATCCACTACCTGCAGGGAAAGTACCGCGCGCGCAAGGCCCGGGACGTCCAGGACGCCGGCGAGAGCTAGCTCGAGCCGAGGCGCCTGTCGATCTGCACGGTCGCGTCGTGCGCCGCGCGGCGTACCTCCTTCTCCGGGTCCTGCAGCAGCGCGATGAGACGCACGCGAACCTCGAGCGTCCCGACGACACCCAGGGCGCGAGCGGCGGCGACGCGCACCCGGGCTACGTCATCGTCGAGAAGCGTGAGCAGGGCATCCGTCTCCGGCAGCAGCCGGGTGTAGACGACGCGCGCCGACATCTCGCGGACGCGCCAGGCCTGGTCGCCCAGACCGCGGTGCACGGCGGATGCCGCCGAGTCGTCCCAGACGAAGGTCAGCGCCCGGGCGCCCCAGACCTCCGGCCAGTACAGCGGCGGAGCACCGTCGAGCACGCCCTGGGCGTGCTGCCCACCGACCCAGAGCAGGAACTCCTCGCCCTCATTGCCGCCCTGCAGCAGCGAGGCCGCGCGTTCGGCGACGACCTTCTCGCCGAATAGGGCGACGGCGGCCGCGATGCGGTCTCCGGGAGATGCATCGAGGGGAACGGGACTGGCGTTTTCTGAAGTCATAGCGCCCTCAACCCTAGGCGCTCCGTCAGCCCGTCACGGTGAGCACGATGAGGACCACGTTGAGAACGGCGATCACGACCACGATCGCGGTGAGGATGACCTTGATCAGCCGGGAGTTGACGTAGTCGCCCATCACACTGCGGTCGTTGGTCAACCGCAGGAGCGGGACCAGGACGAAGGGGATGCCGAAGCTCAGGAACACCTGGCTCACCACGAGCGCCTGGGTGGGGTCGACCCCGATCCCCAGGATGATCAGGGCGGGGATCAGGGTGACGAGTCGACGGACGTAGATGGGGATGCGGCGCTTCAGCAGCCCCGCCATGATGGTGCCGCCGGCGTAGCTTCCCACCGAGGTGGAGGCGAGACCGGAGGCGAGCAGACCGATGGCGAAGATCAGCGCGACCGCCGGCCCGAGGCTGTTTCCGATCGCCCGGTACGCACCGTCGATCGTGTCGGTGTCGCTCACTCCGCGCAGGTTGACCGCCGCGAGCAACAGCATCCCGATGTTGACCACCCCGGCGAGGGCGAGGGCGATGCCGACGTCCCACTTCGTCGCGCGCAACAGCCGTCGGCGGCTGCTGTCGCCTACCGCCTTGCCGTGCCGGTCGCGGGCCAGGGCGGAGTGCACATAGATGGCGTGCGGCATGACCGTCGCGCCGAGCATGCTGGCGGCGATCAAGACGGAGTCGGTTCCCTCGAAACGCGGCACCAGACCACCGAGCACATCGAGTCCGTTCGGTGGGGTGACGAACAGCCCGGCGAGGAAGCCGACGGCGATGATCGTCAGCAGTCCGATGATGACGCCCTCGAAGGGACGCTGACCGTAGCGACTCTGCACCAGGAGCAGGCCCATCGACACCGCCCCGACGATCGCGCCGCCGACGAGCAGGGGCAGCCCGAACAGCAACCGGAGGGCGATGGCGCCGCCGATCACCTCGGCCAGATCGGTGGCCGCGGCGACCAGCTCGGCCTGCACCCAGAACAATCGGCGCGGAGCGGGCTTCAGGCGTTCGCCGAGCAGCTCCGGCACGGTGCGCCCGCTCACCAACCCCAGCTTCGCCGACTGGTATTGCACGAGCGCGGCGATCAGGTTGGCCGCCACCAGCACCCAGACCAGCAGGTAGCCGTAGCGCGCCCCGCCAGAGAGGTTCGCGGCGACATTGCCGGGATCGACGTAGGCGATGGCCGCGACGAAGGCCGGTCCGAGCAGGAAGACCCCGCGCAGCGCAGCCCGGGGCGGCTTCACGGAGACGGTCACGGAGTCGGCCCTGGTCATCCGAGCAGCTGTTCCCGCACCGTCGGCATGATCGCCTCGAAGGCGAGCGCACGGTGGCTCACCGCGTTCTTCTCGTCGCGCGTCAACTCGGCGGCCGAGACGCTGTAGCCCGCCGGTTTGAAGATCGGGTCGTAGCCGAATCCTCCGCCGCCGACGGCCTCCTCGAGCACGGTTCCCGGCCAGACGCCGAGTTCCACGTGCTCGAAACCCGCGGGGGTCACCAGGGCCGCCGCGCAGACGAACTCGGCGGCGCGGTCATCCGCACCCTCCAGGTTGGTCAGCAGCAGCTGCAGGTTCGCGGTGTCGTCGCGCGCCGGGCCGCCGTTCAGCTGCGCGTACCGGGCCGAATGGATGCCGGGGTCGCCACCCAGCGCAGCCGCCGAGATCCCGGAGTCGTCGGCGATCGCCGGCAGCCCGGTGAACGCGGCCGCCGCCCGAGCCTTGATGAGCGCATTCGCCGCGAAAGTGTCGCCGTCCTCGACTGGCTCCGGGCCGTCGTAGCCGATCAGGTCGATGCCGTCGAGGCGTGCGCCGAGGATTCTGCGCAGCTCCTCGACCTTGTGGGCATTGTGCGTGGCGAGCACCAGCTGCGGGGTCATTCTCCGAGAGTAGTGGCCAGGCGGCCCACGGTGACCCGTCGATCGACTCAGCCCGCGAGCGACTCTTTCTGCAGTCGCGACAGGTCGACCGCACCGCCGAGCGCCAGGTCGAGCAGCGAGTCGAGTTCGCGGCGATCGAAGGGTGCACCCTCCGCCGTACCCTGCACCTCGACGAAGAGGCCGCGACCGGTGGCCACGACGTTCATGTCGGTCTCGGCCCGGACATCCTCCGTGTATGCCAGATCGAGCATGGGCACGCCATCGATGATGCCGACCGACACGGCGGCGACGCTGTCGATCAGCGGGGTCGAGTTCTTGCCGATGAAGCCCTTGCCGCGGCCCCACTCCAGTGCATCGGCGAGCGCGACATAGGCGCCCGTGATTGCGGCGGTGCGCGTGCCGCCGTCGGCTTGCAGCACGTCGCAGTCGAGCACGATGGTGTTCTCGCCCAGCGCCTTCATGTCGACGACCGCGCGCAGGCTCCGGCCGATCAGGCGGGAGATCTCGTGGGTGCGGCCGCCGATCTTGCCCTTGACGGCCTCGCGGTCCATTCGGTCGTTGGTCGAGCGCGGCAGCATCGAGTACTCGGCGGTCACCCAGCCCTTGCCCTTGCCGGTCATCCAGCGCGGCACGCCGTTGGTGAAGGATGCCGTGCACAGCACCTTGGTGCGACCGAACGAGATGAGGGCGGAACCCTCCGCCTGGTCGCTCCAGCCGCGCTCGATGGTGATGGGGCGGAGCTGGTCGTTCGTGCGTCCGTCGATGCGGGTCATGAGAGGCCTTTCGTGGGGAGGGGGATGACGCCGGTCTCCAGCCGCTCGACGCTGATCACCTCGGGACCGAGGAAGCGCCGGGCGAGCCGGATGAAGTCTGCTTTGCTGTTGCCGGTTCTGTCGTCGCCGGTCGCCTCGAACTCGTAGCTGTGCGGCGTGGCGGGGTCGTGCTCGAGCCCGTGCTCGACGAGCAGGTTGTAGACGTCGGATGCCGTCTCCTGAGCACTCGAGACGAGGGTGACGTTCTCGCCCATCACGCGCTGGATCGCGGCGGACATCAGCGGATAGTGGGTGCAACCGAGCACGAGCGTGTCGACGCCGCCCTCCCGCAGCGGGGCCAGATACTCCTCGGCCACGGCGAAGAGCTCGTCGCCGCTGGTCACTCCGGCCTCGACGAACTCGACGAAGCGCGGGCAGGCGCGGGAACTGATCTCCAGCTGCGGGGCGGCCGCGAAGGCGTCGTCGTATGCCCGTGAGCC
>JBEVGK010000140.1:0-3536 GCA_040511795.1 Lacisediminihabitans sp.
GGCGGGCCGGGCGGGGGGGTCGTGGTGGGGGGATGGGGGGCGCGCCCCGCGGCCCTGGGTGAGGGGGGGCGGGGGGCCCCGGGCTTGGCCCGCGGGGCGCCCCCCCACGCCCGTGTTCCCGCCGCGATCGAGCAGCACCTCGCCTGTGGCGGTGTTGATCACCGATCCGCTGAAGGTGCCGAGCGCGCGGTTGGCTGCAGCGGCGGCGACGGAGCAGGTACGCAGCGCGGTGGCCGGGGGCACCGGGTCGGGCGTCGGGCGGGGCGGCGGTGTCGTCACGGTCGGGGTGGGAGTGGCCGCGACATCCGCTGCCCTGACCGCGCTCGAGGCTCCGCCGGGCGCACCCACGGCGACCCCCGCGAAGACCGAGCCGGTTCCGAGCAGCACGAAGACCAGCGCGAGCCCCGCGAACAGGAAGGCCCGCGGATGCCGTCTCAGCAGCGCAGAGATACCGGCCCAGCGGGCGGGCGGCGGGGTCTCTGTCTCGAGGGACTCGTGCCCGGGCTCGACGGAATCGTGGGGCTCGGTCACGCTCCCCATGGTAACCGCCCTGCTACTGCGCCGGCTCCTGCGGGTAACGCAGCCCGATCTGCTCGCGGATCTGGTCGAGTGTCTCCATGATGGTCACGCTCTGCTCCGGCGGAAGGATGTCCCCGGCGATGCGCCCCTCGCGCACCAGGCGCTCGAGCTCCCAGGCCTGGAACTGCATGCCGCGCTGAGAGACGTCCTGGTCGAACCGCTCGATCACCGCGTCGTCGGCGTCGTAGACCGTGAAGCTGGTCGGCTGATACCAGATCGGAGCGATCTCGATGCGCCCCCTGGTGCCGTAGACGATCGCGAAATTGGGCCCGAGGGTGTCGAGTGACGCGTGCAGCATCGCCTGCCGGCCGCCGCCGTAGGTGAAGACGATCGCGTCTTGACGATCGACCCCGGTGTCGGTGAGCGGAGCGGTCGCATACACCGTCTCGGGGGTGCCGAAGATGTCGAAGGCGAAGGAGACGGGATAGATGCCGAGGTCGAGCAGGGCACCTCCGCCCAGCGCGAGGTTGTTGATGCGATGCTCGGGATCGGTCGGCAGCAGGCGGTCATGCTCGGCGATCACGGTGCGGACCTCGCCGATCAGTCCCTCGGCGATGAGCTCGCGGATGCGGATCATGTGCGGAAGGAAGCGCGTCCACATGGCCTCGAGCACGACCAGGTTCTTGGCGGTCGCGGTGTCGACCACTCGGCGGGCCTCGGCCCCCGTCAGGGTGAAGGGCTTCTCCATCAGCACGTGCTTGCCCGCGTCGAGCGCGAGCAAGGCATTCTCGGCGTGGAACGGATGCGGGGTCGACACGTAGATCACGTCGACATCCGGGTCCGCCACCAGCTCGGCGTAGCTGCCATGCGCGGCGGGGATGCCGAACTCGTCGGCGAAGGCGCGAGCCGACTCGAGTGAGCGCGAACCGACGGCGGTCACCGAGAACCCGTTCTTCAGCAGATCGTTGGTCTGCATGTGAGCGATTCCACCCGTGCCGAGGATGCCCCAGCGAAGTTCTCCAGCCATGATGTCCTTCCGGCGAGCGTCGGCGCTCCGCACGCTGTCGAACCTAGCAGCGTGTTCCGATGTGGGGTGCGGTTAGCAGGCACCCCATCGTGCCGCCGCGCGGGTGAAGCTGGGGGACTCCCCCGGGCCGCCGTGTGTCATCGCGAAATAGATGCAGACCCCCGCGGTGCTGCCCGCGAAGCCGGGCTTGTAGAGCGCCGCCCGGTGCGACGACGAGTCCCACCACTTCTGCGCGACGGTCGCGCCCGAGTTGCCGGATCCGCCGGCCAGGTTGCCGTCGCAGCCGCGGCTGGGATTCGTGTCGGAGTAGTAGGTGCCGTCGGCGGCCGGCTCGAGGCTGCGCACCCCGGAATGCCCCCAGGTGTTGCCCGGGTTCGGGCTCGGATCCTCTGCCATCCACGCGAGACGCTGCTCCATGCAACCGTCGTAGCGGAAATTGCCGGTCGGGATCGGGTCGAGGCAGTTGGCCGCGCGGATCGCGTTGTAGGCGGCCGAGAAGCTCTGCAGGTCTCCACCCCCGCCACCGCCCGGGCTCGCGGCGCAGCCCTGACCCGCTGCGGCCTTCGCGGCACGTCGGTCGACGGTGGATCCACCGCTCGATCCACCGCCGCCGCGCTTGCCGGTCGCCGCGGGCGGTGCCGGCGGCGGAGGGATCGGCACGGGCTTCTGCGCGAGATGTTCGGTGTCGACGGCGAGCACCTTGGCGGTCGCGGCCTGCTGGCTGGCCAGCGAACGTTCGGTCGGGGCGGCCGCAACATCTGTCGAGGGCTGTTGCCCGGCATCCGTCTGCACGATCGCGGCCGCAAAGAGGGGCCGCCCGGTCTCGGGGAGAGCGGCGGACGCGGCACCGATCGACGGTCCGCCACCACCGATGAAGGGCAGCAGGACGACGAGCACGGCGGTGAGCAGCGTCGTCAGAAACGCGACACGCTTCATGCTGATTCCCCCGAATCCCCGCAGGCGGCCGCGAACCCCGATGCCGCGACTGGTTCCACGGTAGGCGCGGGCAGCCCGGGCCACAACGCGGGCGAACCGTTCTGCCCGCGAACGGGGGATGCCCTGTGCAGCGGCCGAGTCGTCACGAACCGCGCTTCTCCCGAAAACGAACCGCCGTTCGTGAAGACTCGGCGGTCGAATCTCGGCCCGACCGCGGTGACGGATGGCCGCCCACCCCGTGCACGCCGACCCGCGTGATCTCCGCTAAGCTTTCATGCTGTGCCTCCCGGGTTCTCCCGACGAGGCTCGGCCGCCTTAGCTCAGTCGGTAGAGCATCTCACTCGTAATGAGAAGGTCATCAGTTCGATTCTGATAGGCGGCTCCGTCACCCCGTGCCCTCCCGCTCGACGCCGTCCGCCGCGACGAACTCGATGATCGGACTGGACTCGACCCACTCGTCGATGTCGCCGTGGGCGCGGCCACCCTCGATCTCGAATACCGCGTCGATGATCTGACGCCGCAGCGCGGGCTCGGTGATCGGCTGCGCGACCGCGGTGAGCGTCAAGTTCGAGGAGCGGGTGAATGTGATGACGAAGCGGGGATCCTCGAGAAGGTTGGCGTACCAGCCGCGGCGGCCCGGCCATCCGGTGATGTAATAGCGCCCACCGATGCGGTGGTACCAGATCTCGACCGTGCGCGGTTCGCCCGAGGCTCTACCCGTCGTCGTGATATCGATGACGAGGTCGTTCTGCAACGCCTTCTCAAGCTCTCGGTCCACGCTGCCGAGTGTTCGCCCGACCTCGCGATCGCACAAGCCTCAGATCGAATTACGGCCTAGAGCCCCACTTGCGCCACAGCGTATGCGGCCTGCTCCGGCGTGAACTTGCCACCGTACGCCGAGCTCAGCTGATCGATGAGCCCCTGGTGGCTGAACCCCATGCCGGTGGCGATGTACCCCTTGGCCGAGATCACCGCCTGAGCGTTCCAGTCCGCGCCCAGCGCATCGACGGCGACCGTGGCGTCCGGCACGGAGAAACCGCTGCCGTAGGACGAG
>JBEVGK010000141.1:0-5471 GCA_040511795.1 Lacisediminihabitans sp.
TGCAGGCACGGTAGAGGCTCTCGCCCTCCTGTTGCAGCGAATCCGCCTCCCCCTCGCTGGCCAGATCGGCGAGTGCCCGGTACACCGTGGCGAGCCCGATCGGTGATCCGGCGTCCCTCAGCCCCGCGTGCAGGTTCTGCGCGCTGACGAAGTTGTCGCTGCTGCCGAGCGCCTCGCGCACGGCTTCTCGTTGCCAGGTGTTCCTCTTCCCGGGTGGCCACCCCCCGCGATGGTCGAGACGGCCGGCGCGGGGAGGACTCGCCCGTTGTTGCCCTTGCGGCGCTGGCGCGATCCGATGATGCGGCAGACGACGTAGATGAGAAAGGAGATCGTGGTCACGTACGGGCTGATCGGCAGGCCGCCACCGAGGGCGAGCAGGATGCCCCCCACCACCGAGGTCACCGCGAAGACCACGCTCAGCAGCGGGGTGAGGAACGGCGAGGCGGTGACGCGCATCGCCGCGGCTGCCGGCGTGACGAGCAGCGACAGCACCAGGAGTGCCCCGACGATCTGGATCGACACCGCTGTCGCAAGCCCGAGCAGCACCATGAAGGCGATGGAGATGCCGGCGACGGGCAATCCCTTCGCGCGCGCGACATCCGCATCGACACTCGCGAAGCTCAGCGGTCGCCAGAGGAAGATGAGCCCCGCGATGACCACCAGAGAGATGATCACGAGCATCAGCAACTGCGGGTTGTCGACCGACACGATCTGCCCGGTCAGCAGGCCGAACTTGTTGGCGCTGCGCCCCTTGTAGAGGGCGAGGAACAGGATGCCCAGGCCGAGACCGAACGGCATCAGCACCGCGATGATCGAGTTGCGTTCCCGCGCCCGCGACCCGAGGACTCCGATGAGCAGCGCCGCGAGCAGCGACCCGGCGATCGACCCCGTCACGACGTTCACCCCGAACAGCAGGGCGGCGGATGCCCCGGCGAAGCTCAGCTCGCTGACCCCGTGCACCGCGAACGCAAGATCACGGGTCATCACGAAGGGGCCGATGAGGCCGCCGACGACACCGAGGATCGCTCCGGCGATGATCGAGTTGTGGACAAGCACGAGCAGCTCGCCGTAGTTCGCGAAGCCGAAGATCTGCGACCAGATGTCTCCGCTCATTCGGGCACCTCCGTCGCGGGACGTGCGGTGTGATGCTCGAGATGGTCGTGCACCCCGTAGCCCTCCGGCGCGCCGAGCACGACGATGCGCCCGCGACTGCGGATCACCTCGACCGGGGTGTCGTACATGTAGGAGAGCACCTCGCTGCGCAGTACCTCGTCCGGTGTCCCCACCCGGAACCGGCCGCCGGCCAGGTACAGCACACGGTCGACCATCGGCAGGATCGGGTTGACGTCGTGAGTGACGAACACGACCGCGGTGTTCAGGCGTTTACGCTGCTCGTCGATCAGCTCGCTCACCTGCCGCTGGTGGTTCAGATCCAGCGAGATCAGCGGCTCGTCGCAGAGCAGCAGCCGCGGGTCGCCGGCGATCGACTGGCCCACCCGCACCCGCTGCTGTTCCCCGCCGGACAGCGTGGCAACAGGCACGTTCGCGTAGTCGCTCGCCCCAACGGATTCGAGGATGCCGGCAACCTTCGTGCGCACCGCCCGTGAGTTGATCGGCAGCCCCCATCGGTTTCCGTTCACCCCGAAGGCGACGAGATCGCGAGCGCGAAGCGGCGTTCCCTGCTCGAGCAGCTTCTGCTGCGGGATGTAGCCGATGCGCTTGTCACCGCGGTGCACCGGGCCGCCGAGAAACTCGATCGACCCGGAGCTGAGCTTCTGCTGCCCGAGGATCGTCTTCAGCAGGCTGGTCTTACCGGTGCCGTTCGGACCGAGCACGGCAAGGAACTCACCCGGCATCACCTCGAGGTTGAGGTTGCGCCATAGTTCTCGGTCCCCGAACGACAGCGTCGCCTGGTGCAGGCTCAACACGGGCTCGGTCATGGTTGCCTCTCTGGCGTCGGGATCGGGATCTTCGGCACGTCTCAGCCGAGCGCCGTCGTGATGGCGGCGAGGTTGGAGGTCATCCAGCCGATGTAGCTCTTTCCGGTCGGCATCGTCTCGGTCACCGGAACGACGGCGACCCTGGCCTTCTTCGCCGCGGCGAGCACCAACTCGGTCTCCGGCCCTTCGGTCTGCTCGTTGTAGACCAACAGCTTCACGCGGTGATCGGAGAAGAGGGTGAGGGTGCGCTGCAGCACGAGCGGTGAGACATCCGTTCCCTCCTCGACGGCCGAGCTGAACTTCTCTGGTGTCTTGTTGATCAGCCCGCACGCGTCGGTCAGGTACAGCGGCACGGGCTCGGTTATCGCCACACCGACCCCGTCGTGGGCAGCCTTGACGGTGGCCTCCGTGTTCTCGAGGGTCGCGAGCTTGTCGACGAAGGCGGCAGTGTTCGCGGCGAAGACGGCCTCCTTGCCGGCATCGATCGCGGTGAGTGTCGACGCGATCTTCTCGGCGACCTTCTGCATCACGGGAAAGTCGTACCAGAGGTGCTCATTGAACTCACCGTGTTTCGGGTTCTGGTCGATGCCGGAGATGTCCGCCGCGTTGAGCACCGTCGCATCCCTGTTGTTCACACCTTTCAGCAGGGTGTCGACGAAATCGTCGTAGCCGCCCCCGTTCTCGATCACCACCTGGGCCTTGGAGAGGGCGAGCTGCACCTGGCCGTCTGCCTCATAGGAGTGCGGGTCTTGCGAGGGGTCGTCGATGAGCGAGGTGACCGTGACGGCATCGCCGCCGATCTGCTGGGCGATGTCACCGTAGGCATTGGTGGAGGCGACGACGCGGATCGGGCCGCCGGTCGGCTGGGTCGGGGTCGATGCCACGCACCCGGTGAGAGCGAGGGCTGCGCTGAGAAGGACCGCGGAGGTGGTGATCACGCGCATGGGAGGGAACTCTCTAGAGATCACTAATGATTGTCGTTCTCATTAGCGTAGCGCAGGAATCCCGTCGCACCGCCGGGCTGACCCCGAGGAGTCAGCCCGACCGCCAGCTAGTCGAGCAGCAGTGCGGGCTCTTCGATCACGCTGGCGACGTCGGCGAGGAAGCGGCTGGCGACATCCCCGTCCACGATCCGGTGATCGAAGCTCGCACCGAGGGTGGTGACGAAGCGCGAGCGCACCTCGCCGTCCACCACCCACGGCTTCTGCTTGATCGTGCCGAGGGCGACGATCGCCACCTCGCCCGGGTTGAGGATCGGGGTGCCGGTGTCCATGCCGAAGACGCCGATGTTCGTCACCGTGATCGTGCCGCCCGCCATGTCGGCGGGCTGGGTCTTGCCGTCCCGGGCCGTGATGGTGAGCTGCTCGATCGCGGAGGCGAGTTCGCGCAGCGACAGCTCCTGCGCATCCTTGATGTTCGGCACGATGAGCCCGCGCGGGGTCGCAGCGGCGATGCCGAAGTTCACGTAGTGCTTGACGATGATCTCGTTGTCGGTCCACTGCGCGTTCACCGTGGGATTGCGCCGCACCGCCCACATCATCGCCTTCGCCATGATCAGCAGCGGGGAGACCTTCACGCCGGCGAAGTCGGGCGAGTTCTTGAGCCGCTTGACGAACTCCATGGTGCGGGTCGCATCGACATCGACGAACAGGCACACGTGCGGCGCGGTGAAGGCGCTCGACACCATCGCCGTGGCGATCGCCTTGCGCACACCCTTGACCGGGATGCGCTCCTCACGCTCATCCGACCACGGCGGCGTCTCGATGTTGTGGAACAGGCTCGCCTGCGAGGCATGCCGGATGACGTCGTCCCGGGTGATCTCGCCGGCGAGCCCGGTCGCGCTCACCGTCTCGAGGTCGACGTCGAGATCCTTCGCGAGCTTGCGGATGGGCGGCTTGGCGATGATGGACGAGGCCGAGGCGGCCGGCACCGACGACGCGCGACTGGCGGCGTACGCACAGCTCCGCGACATGATCGCCTGGCTCCGCTACCCGCTCGACCATCCCGAGGTCTACGAGTAGGCGCGGCCTCCCCGCGTCACATGTCGAGCGCGGGATAGAAGGTCTCGATCCCGACCGCCTCGACCTCGCTGAGCATGTCGCGCTCGTAGACCTGGCCCCATTCCGGGTCGACGAGGCTGAGCGCCTCGCGGTGGTAGCTCCAGTTCGTCGGGTCGAGCCGATGGGCCTCGGCGAAGTGCGGCACGGCGTCGCGCGCGAACCCGCATCGGTGGAGGTGCTGCGCCAGCTCGAAGTGGGCGGCCGCGAGACCGAACTCCGCCGGTCGTGGCCGCGAGCGTTCGACGACCTCGGCTTCCGAGAGCACGTACGGGCTGTCGGCGCCACGATCGGCCCAGTCGCGCACCGCCGCGCCGTACCGGTCCGTGTCGCCGATGTTGGCCGTCATCCCTTCGATGATCGTGCGTTGGCGTTCCGGCAGCTGGGCGACGAACGACGACTGGTCGGGGCGTTCGGCGTCCGGTGGTCGCGGCGCGAACGCAACCTCGGCCGGCCGCACGATCGTGCCGTCTTCGTCGATCCAGATCGCGAACGGCGCGTTGGTCATGCCGAAGTGCGCGACCAGCTCGTGACCGGGATCCACGAGTGACGCGTGGGTCGCCGGCGCCGCGTCGTGGAAGGGACGGGCCGCCTCGACGTCGGTGTCGAGGGCGACGGTGACGATGTCAACGCCCTTCGGTGACACCGCTTCGTGCAGGACCTGCCACCCGGGCAGGTCGAAGCGGCAGCCTCACCACGAGCTCCACGCGACGAGCACCACCTTGCGCCCGCGCGCGCTCGCGAGGTCGAACGCGTTGCCGTCGAAGTCGGAGAGGACGAGGTCGGGCAGGCGTGCACTGTCGAGCACCCGGCGGTCACCCGAGCGCGGTCCCAGCGCCCAGAGCCCGTGCGTCTCGTCGTGCGCGATCGGCATGCCGAGGCAATCGGCAACGACGGTGGCGTCGAAGCGACCCTCGGCATCGACGTCGAGCGGCGGGAGCGGCACGCACACGTCGTCCTGGCACGCGCCACGAGGCTCGAGCTTCCAACCCGTCGCCGCGGTGAACTCCTCGGCCGTGACGTCCAGACGATCGATGACCATGGCGCGAACGCTACGCGATCCCGGCTGCTCCGCGCGGCGGGGGGATCGCGTCGTGAAAGTCCCACGGGCCTGAGTCGGTGGGGGAGTTCCATTCGGAGATCTGTCGGTGTGCCCAACGGGCCCAGTCACCGATCAGCTGCTCGTGGTCGTACTGGAAGCGGAGCGCGACGGTGTTGAGTGCGCGCCGCTCGGGGAACGGGATGTCGCCCGACTCGTGCTGCGCGAACTTGTCGGCGAGCTCGGCAACCCGCGCGTCCGAGGTCTCCGCGATGCGGTCGAGGGTCGTGCGGAACTGCTCCAGCGTCCCGCCGTCGGCGAAGAACACCTTCACGAGTCCCTCGAACTCGAGTGACGGCGGTGCCGGCGGCTCGCCCAGCCACTTCTGCAACGCCTTCCTCCCACGCGCGGTGATCCCGTAGACCGTGCGCGGTC
>JBEVGK010000142.1:0-3292 GCA_040511795.1 Lacisediminihabitans sp.
CTCCGGGCGGCTTTCCGTCAGTTCCGCGCCCAGGGTGGAGCGGGAGGGATCGTCGTGACCGCGTCCATCGCGAGCCTCACCGGCAGTGCCGATCTGCTGCCGTACCAGACGTCCAAGCACGGGGTCGTCGGACTCGTCCACGGTGCCGCGGTCTATGGCGGCCCGCTCGGCATCCGGGTCAACGGGGTCGCACCGGGCATCGTTCCGACCGAGCTGTTCGCCTCCGCCGCCAGTACCACCGGCGGCAAGAACGATATGGAGCGGCGGGCCTCGACCACGCCGCTGCGCCGGGCCGGCGCGGCGGACGAGATCGCCGGGGTCGCCGCCTTCCTGCTCAGCGACGACGCCGCCTACGTCACGGGGCAGATCGTGTCCGCAGACGGCGGGGCGACCATCGTCAACACGGTGCGGCCGTCGGGTGGCGCTGGCGCGTGGGATCCATCCGGGATCGATCGCGCGCTGTACGGAGAGAACTGGAAGTCGGAGTAATGGGCACGCAGAGAATCGGATTCATCGGCCTCGGCAACATGGGCGGCCGCATGACGGCCTGCATCATCCGTGCCGGGCAGGAAGTGCTCGGCTTCGACGCGAGGGCCGAGAATATCAGCGCGGTCGGAGCAACGCCGGCCGCATCGGGCGCCGCGGTGGCGGACGGCTCGGATGTCGTTCTCCTCTCCCTGCCAGACAGCCGGGTGGTCGAGGCGGTCGTCTTCGGCTCTGAGGGGCACGGCGACGACGGACTCCTCGCGCACATCCGCCCCGGGCAGGTCGTCGTCGACCTCAGTACCTCCGCACCGGAATCGACCCGCCGTATCAACGCGCTGTTCGCCGAGAGGGGCGCGCAGTACATCGATGCCGGCATCTCCGGCGGAGCGGCCGCCGCCGACAAGGGCGCGCTGACCCTGATGGTCGGCGGAGACGAGGCCGCCCTGGACTCGGTGCGCGGTGTGCTCGGGTACTTCGCCAGCAACATCTTCTATGTCGGCTCCAGCGGCGCGGGCCACACCACCAAGCTGCTCAACAACTTCCTCAACGCGGTCGCTCTCTCCGCCACCGCCGAGGTGATGGTCGCAGCCAAGAAGGCGGGGCTCGACCTGGCCACCGTGCTCGAGGTGTTCAACAAGAGCTCCGGCGTGAACTTCGCCACCATCAACCGCTTTCCGAAGATCATCACCGGCGACTACCTCAAGGGCGGTCTCACCAACACCCTGATGATGAAGGACGTCACCCTCTACGCCGACCTGCTCGCCCAGCTCGGCGTCGCCAGCCTCAACTCGGCCGGGCCGATGGCGAGCTTCGGTCTGGCGCGGGCGCTCGGCTACGCCGACGAGATCAACAACACCGTCGTCGACGCGATCGGCGACATCTCGGGCGGCATCCGTCTCTACGACGGGGAGGTCGGGGCGTGATCATCATTCCGCCCGAGCGGCAGGCTGGCACCGCCGGAAAGCCCGGGTCGCAGTTCACCGGCACCGCGTATCCGTACCTCACCATGCCGGCGACCGACGGGGTGACCATCAACACGGTCGCCTTCACGCCCGGTGCCCGCACATTCTGGCATCAGCACGAGCGCGGGCAGATCCTGCAGGTGCTCGCGGGCCGCGGGCTGATCCAGAGCGAGGGGGAGCCGGTGCGCGTCATCCGCGCGGGCGACACCGTCTGGATCCCGGCCGGCGAGACGCACTGGCACGGGGCAGCGCCCGACTCTTTCATGACGCACACGGCGATCTCGCTCGGCGTCACCCAGTGGGCCGACGCGGTGTCGGACACCGACTACACGGCGCCTGCCACCAGCACGGAGCCACCGGACAGCGAGGACCAGCCATGACCATCGAGAACAATGCCGACAAGACTCACGCCGAGAGCTACGAAGACGGTCTGCGTGTTCGACGGCAGGTGCTCGGAGCGTCCCACGTCGACAAGTCCCTCGGGTCGGTCAGCGAGTTCTCCCGGCCGATCCAGGAGCTCGTCACCGAGTACTGCTGGGGCATCGTGTGGAACCGCGACGGCCTGCCCCTGAAGACCCGCAGCCTGCTGAATCTCGCGATGCTGACCGCGCTCAACCGCTCGCACGAGCTCGGGGTGCACGTGCGCGGGGCGCTCACCAACGGCGCCACCGAGTCCGAGATCCAGGAGGTGTTGCTGCAGACGGCCATCTATGTGGGCGTCCCGGCAGCCCTCGAGTCGTTCCGCATCGCCGACAAGATCCTCAAGGAGCAGGCGCAGCATGACTGAGCCCCGGGCCGCCTCGACGATCGGTTTCGTGGGCCTCGGCCACATGGGCGCACCGATGACCCGACGGCTCATCGAAGCTGGCTTCGCGGTGCAGGCCTACGACGTGGTGGAGGCGGCGCGGGCAGACGCCGTGGCCGCGGGGGCGACCGAGGCCGTGGACCTCGCCGCGGCCGGGCGAGGGGCGGACGCGGTCATCCTGATGCTGCCGAATTCGGCGATCGTGGCCTCCGTGCTCAGCGACCCCACGCTGATCGAGGCCCTGGCGCCCGGAACGCTCGTCATCGACATGAGCTCCTCCGAGCCGCTGAAGACCCGCGAACTCGCGGCCGCCCTGGCCGAATCCGGCATCCGTATGGTGGATGCGCCGGTCTCCGGTGGTGTGAAGGGTGCCGAGAACGGCACTCTCACGATCATGGTCGGGGGGACGGATGACGACGTGACGGAGGCCTGGCCGGTGTTCGCTGCGCTCGGCAAGCCCGTGCACGCGGGAAGCATCGGCTCCGGCCACGCGGTGAAGGCGCTCAACAACCTGCTGTCGGCCACGCACCTGCTGGTCACCAGCGAGGCCATGGTCGCCGGGCAGAAGTTCGGCCTGGACCCGGAGGTGATGCTGTCGATCTTCAACGGCTCGAGTGGACGCAGCGGGTCGACCGAGAACAAGTGGCCGAACTTCATCCTGACCGAGCGCTACGACTCCGGGTTCGGCCTGCGGCTGATGCTCAAAGACATGAAGATCGCGGTGCAGCTGGCCGACCAGGCCGGGGCACCGAGCGAGCTGGGAGCGGATGCCGTGGCCATCTGGGAGCGGGCGGCGAACGATCTTCCCGCCCCGGCCGACCACACCGAGATCGCCCGCTGGTTGGTGGAGAAGGCCTAGCCAGCGGGACCAGACCGACACGGCAAACGAGGGAGAGATCGTATGACGAGATACATTAACGCTACCTATAGTGGGTGACATGGCCCCCACGAATTCACTCGCCGAGTCCTGGACAGCAGAGCCGATGGGGCGGGTCGCCGCGCCCCTTCGCGAGCAGGTCATCACCGCGCTCCGCCAGGC
>JBEVGK010000143.1:0-4937 GCA_040511795.1 Lacisediminihabitans sp.
ACGTGCACGCCGTGCTCGCGAAGCCGTGCGACGTAATTGAGGTTTGCACGGTAGAGGAAGTCTCGAGCCGAGGTCGAGACGAAGACCGGCGGATGATCCGGCCCCACCCATTCGATCGGAGACAGGTAGCGCGCCGCCCCTCGCAACGATCTCCCTCTCCCCCGGTGCGGCAGCAAGATGCGCACGAAGCCCAGGCCGAGCACGAAGCCGCGGTCGAACAGCACCGAGAAGTCGGAGACGCTGCAGTGCTGCACGAGGCCGAGGAGCGCCGGTCGCGGGAGGGCCGGTTCGATCGAGTAGTGACGTGCCAGTTCTGGGCTCGACAGCATGGCGGAGTAGAGCCCGGTGATCTGCCCGCCGGCGGAGTCGCCGCCGAGCACGATGCGGTCGGGGTCGCCGCCGTATTCGGCGATGGTGGCGCGCACCCAGGCGAGCGCGGCATCCGCGTCGTCGAGGATGTGCGACATGCGGAACCGGGTGGCGCGACGGTAGTTGACGTTGACCACGACCATGCCCGCCGCGGCCTGACTGGCGCAGTACTTCGTCGCCTGACGTTTGTCGCCGGAGGTCCAGCCGCCGCCATGGAAGTATACATAGACGGGGAGTCCCGCGTCTGCGGCGGTGCCCGCGGGGCGGATCACGTCGAGGCGATGCGCCGCGCTTCCGTCACCGACGTAGTCGATGTCGTCGCTGTGCGCGAGCTCGTCGATCGGATCGGCATTGAGCCGCAGCTGTTCGATCTTGGTGAGCGCGGCCATCAGCCCGCGCCAGGCCCAGACCGGCACTCGCCGCAGGTACTTGCGTTCGAAGGCACGGATGTCCGGCGCAGCATCGGCGAGCGACCCCAGTCCGGTTGCGCCCAGTCCGGTTGCGCCCAGTCCGGTCGCGCCCAGTCCGGTCACGCCGGCTCCGGGGAGGTCCACAATCATGTCGACGACAGTAGGCTCGCCGACCCGGCGCCCGCTGGGAGTTAGATCGGCGCGCGCTGGGAGCGAGCAGCGTGCCCCATCCGGGGGCGTGTGTTCACGGACGATTGCCAGTAATCTGTGGAATCGCGGCCAGTTCCCTGTGTACTCAGTCTGTGCACGCTCGCGGTGCACCCAGCATCGCGCGCCTCGGGTCGCTCTGCCCGCAAGCTCAGCACCAGATCAGGCCCGTCCAGACAACCGGCCGAAGGGATTCAGCGCGTGTTCGAGGACGATGTGACGGTCCCCGCGGGATGGTATCCCGACCCGATGGGGCTCCCGCAGCTCCGCTGGTGGAACAACCACGCCTGGACCGAGCTCACCACCGAGGCGCGCCCGCCCCTGGTGATGCAACAGCCCACGCAATTGCTCTACGCCGACGATGAGCTGCCGACGCGGCGCCAGCAGCGCGAGCAGCGCGAACGCGAGGCCGAGTACGCGCGCCTGGCGACCGGAGAGCAGACCGAGGCGGCGGATGACCGCGGCCCCGTCACCCCCGATGAACCGCTCACCGTGACGATTCGCGAGATCGAATCATCCGTCACCGTCAGCGAAAGCGAACGCGTCGCCGGAACCGCGGGTACGGGCACATCCGATCTGCTCGAGGAGAGCCGCACCTCACCGTTCTCGCCCGATTACATCGAACCGGGCGACATCGAGACTGGCGACATCGAAGCGGGCGACATCGAGTCCGGCTACGTCCCACGCTCGGCCGCCACCGCGGTCTCCGCGCCCGCGCCGGGCTCGGAGCGCAGCGAGTCAGAGCTTCCGCGCGCGACCGCCGGCCCACGACTGCCCAGCTACACGGCGCCGGTGTGGATCATCGCGCTGCTCCCCCTGCTCCAGCTGGTCGTCGGACTGCTGGTGCTGGTCGGTGTCGGTGCATTCCCGAACGTCTATGTCTCCGCCGCAGCAGTCGCGGTGCCGTACCTGGTGGTCGTCGCGATGGCGATCGTCGACCGCTCGATGCTGCGCCGCTCCGGCCACGAGCGGCCAGCGCACTGGGCCTGGGCCTTCCTGTCGGCGCCGGTCTACCTGATCGCCCGTGCCATCGGCCTCGGCCGCAGCGGATCCTTCGGCGTCGCGTCCTTCGGCGTCGCGCCGCTGCTCGTCTGGGCGGCTCTCGCCATGCTGCAGGTCGCCTCGGTCCTGGTCGTTCCCGGAATGTTGATCTCGGTCATCCCCGGCGTGTTCTCCGCACAGGCCGAGCAATCGGTGGCCTCCGACGCCTCCGTGGTCGGGGCGACGCTCGACGTGCACTGCCCGACACCGCCCGCGCTCCTGATCGGACAGACCTTCACCTGCAGCGCAACCTCCACGGCCGGCCATGACCTGTCGGTCACGGTGAGTCTGCAGCGTGCGAACGGCTGGATCGACTGGAAGGTCGACGACTGGGGAAACACCTTCGTCAACTAGCTCGTCGCCGGGGCGGCACCGACGCGGCACTAGCCTTGATTGGTGCCACCCGCGAACATCCCCCTCGACCCATCCGACGCCGAATCCGGCAGCCTCACCCCCGCCCAGCGACGCCGACTCAGCCGTCGCCCGAGCGATCGCGCGATCACCGCAGTGCTGGCGTTCACCGGCCTCGTCGCGGCCTTCACGCAGACGCTGGTCACCCCGATCATTCCCGAGCTCCCGATGCTGCTGCACGCCAGCGCCCCCGATGCCACCTGGGTGCTCACCTCGACGCTGCTCGCCGCCGCGATCTCGATCCCGATCAGCGGGCGACTCGGCGACATGTACGGCAAGCGCACCGTCATGATCATCCTCCTGGCCAGTCTGGTGGTCGGATCGGTGATCTGTGCGCTCTCGAGTTCGCTCATCCCGGTGGTCGCCGGTCGGGTGCTTCAGGGCTTCTCGCTCGGCGTGATCTCCCTCGGCATCAGTGTGCTGCGCGACGTACTGCATCCGAAGAGCCTCGGTGGCGCGGTCGCCCTGGTCAGCGCGACACTCGGCGTCGGCGGAGCCGTCGGACTCCCCGTGGCAGCGGTGGTCGCGCAGAACCTCGACTTCCACTTCCTGTTCTGGCTCGCCACCGTGCTCGGCGCGGCGGCGCTCCTGCTGGTGCTGGTGATCGTGCCCCCGAGCACCCTGCGCACCGGTGGCCACTTCGACGTCGTCGGAGCGATCGGCTTCGCGATCGGCCTGGTCGGCATCCTGCTCGCCGTCTCCAAGGGGAGCACCTGGGGCTGGTCCAGTCCGCTGACGCTCGGGCTGCTCGTCGGCGGCGTGATCGTGCTCCTGCTCTGGGGGTGGTTCGAGCTGCGCACCCCCGAGCCGCTGATCGACCTCCGCGTCGCAGGCCGCCGGCCGGTGCTGCTGACCAATCTCACCTCCATCTCCATCGGTTTCGGCTACTTCGTCACCGCGGCCGCCTTCCCGGCACTGCTGGAGGCGCCCACCGGCACGGGCGTCGGGCTCGGCCAGACCCTGATCGTCGCGAGCCTGTGTCTCATGCCGCTGGGACTCGTCATGTTCGTCCTGTCCCCGGTGGCCGCCCGACTCTCCGCGAGCCGCGGACCGCGGGTCAGCCTCATCCTCGGTGCCTCTGTCGTGGTGGTGGCATTCGTGCTGGCGGTCGTGCTCCACGCGGCGGTCTGGCACGTCATCCTGATCTCCGCCGTCGTCGGCGTGGGCGTCGGGATCGCGTATGCGGCGATGCCTACCCTGATCATGCACGCGGTACCGCCCAGCGAGACCGCATCGGCGAACGGCCTGAACTCGGTGATGCGCACCCTCGGGTCGACGATCGCGGGCACTGTGTCGGGGCTCGTGCTCTCCTCGAGCGCCGTGCAATTCGACGGAATCGCGATCCCGACCGATGGCGCCTTCCGCACGGTGTTCATCATCGCCGCCGCCGTGGTGCTCGCCGGTGTGGTCTCGGCCCTGTTCATCCCGCGACGGGAACCGACCTACCCGACGACCGCGAGCATCCCGACCCTGCCGGGTGCGCCCGACTGACGGCACCGTGTCGCGTCGGTCAGGAGTCGCGCCGGTCGGGAGTCGCGCCGGTCCGGAGTAGTCTGCGGCCCATGAAGACGGATCGGATCGAGATAGTGCGCGGGGACATCACCCGCGAGCGGGTCGACGCGATCGTCAACGCCGCGAACACCGCCATGCGCGGAGGCGGCGGGGTCGACGGGGCGATCCATCGCGCGGGCGGGCCGTCGATCCTGCAGGAGTGCATCCAACGTTTCCCCGACGGGCTGGCGACCGGCGATGCCGGCTGGACGACAGCGGGCAATCTGCCGGCCCGCTGGGTGATCCACACGGTCGGGCCGAACTTCGCGGCCGGGCAGCGGGATCGCTCGCTGCTGCGGAGCTGCTACCGGCGCGCGCTACAGGTCGCCGACGAACTCGGCGCCGCGAGCGTCGCCTTCCCGCTTATCAGCGCCGGCGTTTACGGCTGGCCGCGCGACGACGCCATCGCCGTGGCCGTTGAGACGATTGCCGCGGCCGACACCCGGGTCGCCGAGGTGCGGATCGTCGCCTTCGGTCGCGACAGCCACGAGGCCGTGCTGCGCCGGCTGGAGGGCGAGACCGGGCAGGAGTCGGCCATCGTCTAGTCCGCGGAGGGGCGCTGCCGCTGCTGCTTGGTCGCTGACCGCTGCTGCTTCGCGTCCAGCCGGCGGCGATCGGAGCCACGGGTGCGTTTGGTGGCCCGCCGGGCCGCGGCATCCGGGGCGAGAGCCGCCGAGACGAGCAGTGCGAGCTTGCGCCGGGCGATCTCGCGGTTGCGCAGCTGCGAACGCTGCTCGGATGCCGTGACGGTGAGCACGCCGGCGACCAGGCGTCGCCCGAGGCGGTCCAGCAGGCGCTGGCGTTGCGGCTCGGTCAGCGCCGAGGAGCCGGAGAGATCCCACGAGAGTTCGACACGGCTGTCGGAGGTGTTCACGTGCTGGCCGCCGGGCCCGGACGAGCGCGAGAACCGCCACGCGAGCTCGGACGCCGGGATGCTCAGCGCGGGCG
>JBEVGK010000144.1:0-3137 GCA_040511795.1 Lacisediminihabitans sp.
GGGCTCTACGAGCCGTACCGCGAATTCAGCGGCGGTCGGGAGGTGCGCTCGTGGGGGACGCTGCTCGGTCAGCTCGACCGCTTCTCGGCGGACGCCGCCTGGGCCGACGAGGTGCTGGCCCACAGTTCCGAGGTCGCCGCGCGACACTTCGCGTTCCGAGACGGGCGCAACACTGCGAGAGTGTACGAGGCGATTCGAGCAGCGACGCGAGAGGAGGAGCGAGGATGATCAGCGCAGACACGGTCGGAATCCAGACCGAGCCCACCCCCGCCATCCTGCTCGGAGGCCCCGGCGCGGCCCCCGACGCGATCACCCTCGACGGCACGCGCCAACAGCTCGTCGGTGTCATCGATGCCGCGGGCGATCGCTGGTCCGCCGAGATCCCCTTGCTCAGCGAGCATTGGAAGAGCTCCCCCATGCCGCCACGGTCGGGGCGTTACCTGCTTCGTGGCGTGACCGTCGTCGGCGACCTCCCCGCCTCGCAGCTCATCGAGGGGGTGACGCGCATCGGCTTCGGTCGCGACGGGGACACACTCGTCGTCGATTTCGCCGCCCCGCTCACCGATCGCGAGCGTGGGCGACTGCAGCAGGCGGCACTCGAGGCGGACTATCGGGCCACCGAGTACCCGCCACTCGATGCGGTGTTCTTCGAGAGTTTCTTCGGCCGCAATGCGTCGTGCAACCCCCTCGCGATCGACCGGGCGATCGCCGAACAGCGCCCCGACATCCGTCGATACTGGAGCGTCGCAGACGCCTCGGTGGCCGTGCCGGAGGGCGCGACCGCACTGATCGAGGGCAGTGCGGAATGGTGGCGCATCCGCGGGTCGGCCCGGCTGCTCGTGGTCAACGACTGGCTGCGCAAGCGGTATCGCAAGCGCAAGCACCAGACGGTGCTGCAGACATGGCACGGCACGATGCTGAAGAAGCTCGCGCTCAGTCGCGGCCGGGTTGGGCTACGAACCACCATCGCCACGATCTTGGAGAGTCGCCGCTGGGACATCCTGCTGGCCCAGAACGACTACAGTCGGCGCATATTCCGCACCGCGTATGCATATCTCGGCCCGGTCTGGGAGGTCGGATACCCACGGGATGACGTGCTCCTCACCGGAAACGCCGCGGCGGTGCGCGACCGGCTCGGCATCCCGAGCGGCACGAAGGTACTGCTGTACGCGCCGACCTGGCGCGACGACCAGCCCGATCACGTCGACCACCTCGACGTCGCAGCCTTCGCGCGCGAGCTCGGTCCCGACTATGTCACGCTGATCCGCGGTCACTCCCGCACGTTGTTGCCCGGCGAAGACGTGCATGCCCCCGGGGTGATCGACGTCACCGGCTATCCGGATGTCTCCGAACTCTTCCTCGTCGCCGACGCCCTCATCACCGACTACTCCTCGGTGATGTTCGACTTCACGGTGACCGGCAAGCCGCTGTTCTTCTTCACCCCCGACCTCGAGCATTATCAGCGCACCCTGCGCGGCTTCTACTTCGACCTGCTCCCGGTGGCGCCCGGGCCGATCGTCGCTGACGCGAGCGAGCTCGCCCGCCTGGTGAAGGACCGCACGGATGTCGCCCCCGAGTACCGGGAACGGTACGTCGCGTGGCGGGAGCGCTTCAATCCGCTCGACGACGGCCACGCTGCCGACCGGGTCGTCGCGAGACTGCTCGCCGAGGGCGTCATCGGCTGACGTCGATCGCCTGTCGAGCAGGCTGCGATCGCTCGCGCGAACAGCCGTATCGGAACCTGCTGGAGATCGTCAGATACCGGTGCGCGAGGTGTCGACGGTGTCGCGCGCGCCGCGGAGCAGGCCGCCGATGAAGCCGGCACCCCAGCTGAGGTGCATCGTCGGCAGCACGTAGAAGAACCGCCAGCGGTCGCGCCAGCGCGCTCCCCCGCTGCGACCGAAGCTGATCAGCGTGAGGGCGGCCAGATAGAGGATCGGCGCCAGGTAGAGCAGCGACAGCACGATGCTGGGCCAGCCGCGAACGACGCCGGTGAGCTGCAGCACCGCGAGCACAACGCAGAGCGCGAGCGCCACCACGAGAACCGGCGGCGCGAAGAATCGCCAGGGGTTACGGCCGCGGTAGCGTCGCACGAGTTCGCCGCGCCAGGTGCCGGTGGCCGAGAACTGCCGCACCAGCTTGGTCCAGCTCTCGCGGGGCCAGTAGGTCACCTCGAGGGTCGGGTCGAACCAGACAGAGTGGCCGGCCGCGCGGATGCGCAGGTTGAGCTCCCAGTCCTCTCCGCGCCGGATCGTCTCGTCGAACATGTCGACCTCGTCGAGCACCTCGCGACGGAAGACGCCGAGGTACGCCGACTCGGCCGGGCCTTCCTCCGCACCACCGTGGTAGCTGCCACCGCCGAGACCGAAGCGGCTGTTGTATGCGCGGGCGACGGCCGACTGGAAGGGGGTGCGTCCCCGGGCCTTCATCACCCCGCCGACGTTGGCGGCGCCGGTACGCTCCAGGTCGGCGATGGCCCGCTCGGTGTAATTGGGCTCGAGCTCGGAGTGCGCGTCCACGCGCACCACGATCGGGTATCGGCTGGCGCGGATAGCGAGGTTCAGTCCCACCGGGATGTCGGTGGCCGGGTTGCGGACGATGACGACGCGGTCGTCATCCTGCGCCAGTTTCTCGACCACCGCATCCGTCGCGTCTGTCGACGGCCCGAGCGCGAGGATGAGCTCTTTCGGGCCGCTCCAGTCCTGCGCGAGAACGGAGCGCACCGCCGTCTCGATGTACGCCGCCTCGTTGAGAACGGGGATCACATAAGACACTCCCGGAGGGGATGATGCCTGCTGCGCCATAGCGTCCAATACGGTTCTCGGGGTCGGTCGGTCGAGCCTACCAGCCGCGGTGTCGGCGCTGCGGAACGCGAAAGAGGCACGGAACCCGGGGTTCCGTGCCTCTCATCGCTTGAGGAAGCGGGTGTTACTTGAGGGCGCCGAGCGTGACGTCGACGGTGCTGCTCTTGCCGTCGCGGACGTAGGTCAGCGAGGTGGAGGCACCGGCCGCGAGGAAGCGCACCTGGGCGGTGAGGTCGGTTGCACCGGTGATCTTCACGCCGTTGAACTCGGTGATCACATCGCCTTCCTTGATGCCTGCACCGGCGGCTGCGCCGCCCGCGGTTACCGACTTGA
>JBEVGK010000145.1:0-4823 GCA_040511795.1 Lacisediminihabitans sp.
CGGGTCGCCCTTTCCATCTGCAGCACAGTGTCTTGCACTGCACTTTTGATCGATTGGTCACGATGACGTCTACCGCCACGACGACGGATGCCCCTCCCGGGCTCCCCGAGCCGACAGCAGCGAAGAAGACCAGGGGCGGCGGTCTCGGGCGCTACGTCCTGGTGCGCTTCCTGCTCATCTTCCCGACCGTGTTCATCCTCGTCACGATGGTGTTCCTGCTCATGCGCACGATCGGCGACCCGATCACCGCAGCTCTGGGCGGTCGACTCAACGCGGTGCAGCTTCAGGAGCGTATCCACGCCGCCGGCTACGACCGGCCGATCCTGGTGCAGTACTTCGAGTATCTCGGCCAGATCTTCACCGGCAACTTCGGCACCACCATCAGCGACAACCGGCCGATCAGCGAGGTGCTGCTCACCTACGGCGGTGCGACGCTCGAGCTCGCGTTCTACGCGCTGATCGTGGCCTTCATCGTCGGTATCCCGCTCGGCATGCTCGCCGCCTACCTCCGCGATCGCTGGCCCGATGCGGTGCTGCGCGTGCTCGCCATCCTCTTCTACGCCACCCCGGTGTTCTTCGCCGGCCTGCTGCTCAAGCTGGTGTTCGGTGTCTGGCTCGACGTCCTGCCGATCGCCGGCCGGGCATCCACCAGCACGGAATTGCAGATCCAGCTGCTGCCGACCAAGACCGGCATCTACCTGATCGATGCCTTCCTGACCGGCGATCCGGCGGTGATCGGCGACGTGCTGCAGCACGCGATCCTCCCCGGCCTCGCGCTCGGTCTGCTCACCGCTGGCGTGTTCCTCAGACTGGTGCGCACGAACGTCATCGGCACCCTCTCGGCCGAGTACGTCGACGCGGCACGTTCCCGCGGGGTGAGCGAGTTCCGGCTGGTGCGCAAGCACGCCTACAAGCCCGCGCTCGTGCCGATCATCACCGTCATCGGCCTGCAGATCGCGCTGCTGCTCGGCGGTGCTGTGCTCACCGAGACCACCTTCGAATGGAAGGGCCTGGGCTTCATGCTCGCCCAGTACCTGTCCGCCCGCGACTTCGTGGCGGTGCAGGGAATCGTCGCTCTGCTGGCCGTCATCGTGGCCGTGACCAACTTCATCGTCGATGTGATCGCCGCCCTCGTCGATCCCCGCGTGAGATATTGATGAGCGAGGTACAGATGTCTACCGTCGTCACCCCCAAGCGCCCGCTCTGGCAGCGCATCCCGGTCGTGCACCAGCTGCGGCAGAGCGTCGGCCTGCAGCGCGGAATGCTCGTCGCCGGTCTCGTGATCACCGCGATCTTCCTGCTCACCGCGATCTTCGCGCCGCTGCTCGCACCGTACGGCTTCGCTCAACTGAAGGATGCCTCCGGCAACTTCGGCGCCCAGCAGCCGCCCAGCAGCACACACCTGCTCGGCACCACCGTCAGCGGCTACGACGTTCTCTCCCGCGTCATCTGGGGCTCACAGACGGCAGCGCTGGTCATCATCGTCGCGCTCGTGCTGTCGATCTTCGCGGGCATCTTCATCGGCCTGGTCTCCGGCTACATCGGCGGCTGGCTCGACCGGGTGCTGGTCACGATCGGCGACGCCGTCTACGCCTTCCCCAGCCTGCTGCTGGCGATCGTGTTCTCGATCGTCATCTCACACGGCCAGTCGAACCTGTGGGGCGGCATCTTCTCGGCGGCGATCTCGATCACCGTCGTGTTCATCCCGCAGTACTTCCGGGTGATCCGAGCGGAGACGATCCGCATCAAGGCGGAGGCCTACGTCGAATCCGCGAAGGTGATCGGTGCGAGCAGTGGTCGCATCATGTTCCGTCACATCCTGCGCAACGCCACCCGCACCCTGCCGCTCATCTTCACGCTGAACGCGTCCGAAGCGCTGCTGACGCTCGCCGGTCTCGGCTTCCTCGGCTTCGGCATCGAGCCGACCGCCGCGGCCGAGTGGGGCTACGACCTCAACAAGTCGATCTCGGATGTCACCAGCGGCATCTGGTGGACCGCCCTGTTCCCGGGTCTGGCGATCGTGCTCGTCGTGCTCGGGCTCACCCTGGTGGGCGAGAGCCTCAACGACCTGGCCGACCCGCGACTTCGCACGCGCAGGCGCAGTGACACCCCGCTGCCCGTGCTTGCGACGACCTCCGATGTACCGGGCGGCTCGCTCGACGAGGTCTACCGCATCGATCAGCTCGAACCAGACGACCCGAAGGCGCGCGAACGCGAGGAGGACAGATGAGCACTCTGAAGCGGGGCGAGCAGGCGGTCGGCATCACCGACCTCACCGTCACCTTCGCCACCGATGGTGGGGATGTCCGGGCCGTCGACGGCGTGAGCCTGGCTGTGAATGCGGGCGAGGTCCTCGCCATCGTCGGCGAGTCCGGCAGCGGCAAGACGGTCACGGCGAAGACGATCCTCGGGCTCCTGCCCGAGACCGCCACCGCCAGTGGTGTGGTGCTGCTCGCCGGCGACAACGTCGTCACGGTCAGCCACGCCCGCCTGCGCGAACTGCGCGGTGCGAGCGCCGCGATGGTGTTCCAGGAGCCGTCCACCGCTCTCAACCCGGTGTACACCGTCGGGTGGCAGATCGCGGAGGGGCTGCGGGCGCACGGAAAGTACAGCAAGGCCGAAGCCAGGGCGAAGGCCGTCGACATCCTGAACCGGGTCGGCATCCCGGATGCCGCGACCCGCGTCGACTACTACCCGCACCAGTTCTCCGGCGGTCAGAAGCAGCGCGTGGTCATCGCGATGGCGCTCGTGCTCGACCCCGCGGTGATCGTCGCCGACGAGCCGACCACCGCGCTCGACGTCACGGTGCAGGCGGAGATCCTCGATCTGCTGCGCCGGTGCCGCGACGAGTTCGACACCGCCATCGTGCTGATCACCCACAACATGGGCGTGGTGGCCGATCTCGCCGACCGGGTCGCCGTGATGTACCAGGGCGAGGTCGTGGAACAGGCCGATTCGCTCACCCTGTTCTCCGACCCGAAGGCCGAATACACGAAGAAGCTGCTCGCCGCTGTACCGCGGATCGGCACGGGCACGGCGAAGACCCGGGAACGGGCGATCGATCGGGCGCTCGCTCCGACCGAGTCGCTCGTGGTGGCGAAGGATCTCGTCATCGAGTACCCCGGTCGTCTCGGCCAGAAGGGCTTCCGCGCGGTGAACGGGGTCAGCTTCGAGATCGGCGCCCGCGAGGTGCTGGGGCTGGTCGGCGAGAGCGGGTCGGGCAAGACCACCATCGGGCGCGCCATCGGCGGCCTGACCAAGATCACCGGGGGATCGCTCACGGTGCTCGGCCAGGAGATGCTCGGCGTCAAGGAGCGCACCTTCCGACCGTTGCGCCGCGAGATCGGCTTCGTCTTCCAAGACCCTGCCACCAGCTTCAACCCGCTGCTCACCATCGCCGAGTGCGTCGCCGAGCCGTTGATCGTGCACGGCGGCGCGGGGGATGCCCGTGCCGCCCGCCCGCGGGTGAACGAGCTGCTCGAGGCCGTGCAGCTGCCGCGCGCGTTCGGGGATCGCTATCCGCACGAGTTGAGCGGGGGCCAGCGCCAGCGGGCATCACTCGCCCGCGCCATCGCGCTGCAGCCGCGCTTGCTGATCGCCGACGAGCCCACCAGCGCGCTCGACGTGTCGGTGCAGGCCAGGGTGCTGGAACTCTTCGCCGAGCTGCAGCGGGAGTTCGGCTTCGCCGCCCTCTTCATCAGCCACGATCTCGCTGTCGTCGACCTCCTCGCCGACCGCATCGCGGTGCTGTACCACGGTGATCTGGTGGAGGAGGGGACCGGGGCCGAGGTGTTGGGTGCGCCGCAGCATCCGTACACCCGCCGGCTGCTCGCCTCACTGCCCGTGCCGGATCCGGTCGACCAGGCGCGCCGACGCGAGGACCTGCGCGCGATCGTCGGTGCCGAGCGTTCGGTGCAGGCAGCGTCCGCGCGCGCGGCCTCCGAGCTCGACGCAGCGAAGGCGGTCGACTGACATGGTCGCATCGGGGGATGCACTGCCGGTGGCGAGCGCGCACGACGTCTCGATCCACTACCGCTCCAACACGGCATCGCCGGAGTTCGTCGCAGTGCGCGGCGTGACGCTGGACATCGGGCTGGGCGAGGTCGTCGGGCTGGTCGGCGAGGCCGGCGCGGGTAAGTCGACGCTCGGGCTCGCGATGGCGGGTCTCGCGTATCGCACCCAGCCGGGGCTCGGCGTGCCCGAGATCTGTGGCGGGACCCTCGAGGTGCTCGGCCGTCGGATGCGCCGCATCGGGCATCGCGGACGCGACAAGATCACCCTGCGGGTCGGTCACCTGCCGCAGGACGGCGCGGAACGCCTCGACTCCACCTTCACTATCGCCGAGAACATCGCCGAACCGATCTATCGGCGCGACCGCAAGTTCAACACCCGTGAGGCTGCCGACGCCGTGGCCTACCTGGTCGACGCCGTGCGCCTGCCGCTCAGCGTGATGAACCGGATGCCGTGGGAGCTGAGCAGCGGACAGCGCCAACGTGTCGCCCTGGCCCGCGCCCTCATCCTGGAGCCGGTGCTGCTGATCGCCGACGAGCCGACCCGTGGCGTCGACGTCTCCGTGCGGCAGGGGGTGCTCGACGCCCTCCGTGATCTGCAGCAGGATCGGGCATTCTCGGCGCTGATCATCAGCAGCGACCTGTCGGTGGCGACCAGCATCTCCGACCGGCTCGCCGTGATGCAGCACGGAATCCTGGTCGGCCTCGGCACGCCGCGGGAGGTGCTCGAACGCCCGGAGCACGAGTACGTCAAGGACCTCTCCAGAACCCGGCCGATTCCGGTGATCCGGCCCGTCGACCATCCGCTCGACC
>JBEVGK010000146.1:0-5772 GCA_040511795.1 Lacisediminihabitans sp.
CTGCGCGACGAGATCGAGCTCACCGTCGGACGTATCAACGGCGACTACGGCACCATCGCGCACGCGCCGATCAGCTATCAGCACCACGGCTTCCCGCGGGACGAGATGGTCGCTCTCTACCTCGCGGCAGACATCATGCTGGTGACCGCTCTCCGCGACGGCATGAACCTCGTCGCCAAGGAGTACGTCGCCTGCCGTTTCGACGACGACGGCGTGCTCGTGCTCAGCGAGTTCGCCGGCGCGTCCGACGAGTTGAAGCGCGCGCTGCTCATCAACCCGCACGACATCGAGGGCCTCAAAGAGGCCATCATGCAGGCGATCAGCATGCCCAAGCGCGACCGTCGCGCGCGGATGCGATCGCTGCGTAAGCGCGTGCTCGAACACGACGTCTCCCGCTGGTCGACCGAGTTCCTCGAGGTGCTGGGGAGCTACGCCCATCACGGATCCGCGGGGCACGAACTCCGCTGATGGTCGACGTCGATACTCCTCCCGCCTTCTCCCGCCTGCCCGAGCCGTTCATCGGTGCGCTGCGGGAACTCGCCCGCACCCGGCGCCTCCTGGTCGCCCTCGACTTCGACGGCACGCTCGCCCCCGAGGTCGACGACCCCGAGAAGGCTCGCGCGCTGCCCGAGGCTCGCGCAGCGGTGCTGCGCCTGGCCGGGATGCCGAACACCCGTGTCGCCCTCGTCTCCGGTCGGGCGTTGAAGAGCCTCATCCACGTGGCGGACGTGCCGGACACCGTGCTGTTGGTCGGCTCGCACGGTATCGAGCTGCGCCTCGACGACCCGAAGGATGCCGTCTCGCTCGACACTGCCGAGCTCGAGCGCGTCGACACCCTGAAAGACGTGCTCAGCGAGGTCGCCGACTCCTTCGACCAGGTCTGGCTCGAGCCGAAGCCCGCCGGATTCGCCCTGCACACGCGTCTCGCCACCGAGCAGAACTCCCGCATCGCCCACCTGGTGGCTCGCCAGGAGACCGCTGCCGAGGACTCTGGACTCACCGTGCGCGACGGCAAGAACGTGCTCGAGTTCTCGGTGCGCTCCACCACCAAGGGCGAGGCGGTGCAGCACCTGCGTGAGTACACGGCCGCCACCGCGGTCTTCTACGCGGGCGACGATGTCACCGACGAGGACGCGTTCGAGGCCCTGGGAGCGGATGATGTCGGCCTCAAGAGCGGCGAGGGTGCGACCCTGGCGAACTTCCGGGTGCCGGGCCCGATCGACGTGGCGCGGGCACTCAACCTGCTGGCCGATCTGCGCGACGGCGACGTCCACGAGCAGTAGGCCGGAGCATACCCCGCGCGCCCCTAAACTCGTTACATGCCGGAAACAGTTGACTGGAAGCCCCGTTCTCGCGTCGTCACCGACGGAATCGAAGCCACCACCAGCCGCGGAATGCTGCGCGCTGTAGGGATGGGCGACGCCGACTGGGAGAAGCCGCAGATCGGCATCGCCAGCTCGTGGAACGAGATCACCCCCTGCAACCTGTCCCTCGACCGCCTCGCGCAGGCGTCCAAGGAGGGCGTGCACTCCGGTGGCGGCTACCCGCTGCAGTTCGGCACCATCTCCGTCAGCGACGGCATCTCGATGGGCCACGTCGGCATGCACTTCTCCCTGGTCAGCCGCGAGGTCATCGCCGACTCGGTCGAGGTGGTCCTGGAGGCCGAGCGCCTCGACGGCTCCGTGCTCCTGGCCGGCTGTGACAAGTCGCTGCCTGGCATGCTGATGGCTGCCGCACGCCTGAACCTGGCATCCGTCTTCCTCTACGCCGGCTCGATCGCCCCCGGCTGGGTCAAGCTCACCGACGGCACCGAGAAGGAGATCACGATCATCGACTCCTTCGAGGCGGTCGGCGGTCTGAAGGCCGGCACGATGAGCGCAGAAGACGCGCACCGCATCGAGTGCGCCTTCGCCCCGGGCGAAGGTGCCTGCGGCGGCATGTACACCGCCAACACCATGGCCAGCGTCGCCGAGGCGCTCGGGATGTCGCTGCCGGGCTCCACGAGTCCGGCCAGCGCCGACCGCCGCCGCGACTACTTCGCGCACCGCTCGGGCGAGGCCGTGGTGAACATGCTGCGCCTCGGCATCACCACCCGCGACATCCTCACCAAGAAGGCCTTCGAGAACGCGATCACGGTCGCCATGGCGCTCGGCGGCTCGACCAACGTCGTGCTGCACCTGCTCGCCATCGCGCACGAGGCCGAGGTCGACCTCACCATCGACGACTTCAACCGCATCGGCGACAAGGTCCCGCACCTCGCCGACATGAAGCCGTTCGGTCGCTACGTCATGGCCGACATCGACCGTCACGGCGGCATCCCGGTGCTGATGCAGGCGCTGCTCGAGGCGGGGCTGCTGCACGGCGACTGCCTCACCGTGACCGGCAAGACCGTCGCCGAGAACCTTGCCGAACTGCACCCCGACCCGCTCGACGGCACGGTGCTGCGCACGATGGACAACCCGATCCACAAGACCGGTGGCCTCACCATCCTCAAGGGTTCGCTCGCCCCCGGCGGCGCGGTCGTCAAGACGGCCGGATTCGACGCCGACGTGTTCCAGGGCCCGGCACGCGTGTTCGAGCGCGAGCGGGAGGCGATGGACGCCCTCACCGAGGGAAAGATCCAGAAGGGCGACATCGTCGTCATCACCTACGAGGGCCCGAAGGGTGGCCCGGGCATGCGGGAGATGCTCGCCATCACCGCCGCCATCAAGGGCGCAGGACTCGGCAAGGATGTACTACTCTTGACGGACGGCAGATTCTCAGGCGGCACAACCGGACTGTGTATCGGCCACATAGCACCCGAAGCGGTGGACGCAGGTCCAATCGCCTTCGTGCGCGATGGTGATCTAATACGGGTCGATATCGCAGCTCGCTCCCTCGACCTACTCGTCGAGCCGGCTGAGCTCGCAGCTCGCCGCTCTGGCTGGGCTCCGCTTCCCCCGCGCTACACCCGTGGCGTCCTCGCGAAATACGCCAAGCTCGTGCACTCCGCAGCGGAGGGCGCCATCACTGGGTAACTCCAGTACCGGCTGATCGCTTCACCATCTCACTCGTGCACCATGATTACCCAAGGAACCTCGATGCCCACGGAATCCAGCCCCGTGCCCGCCGCCGGTAAATCCACACCGAAGACTCCCGAGATCCTGACCGGGTCCGGCCAGATCCTGCGTTCCCTCGAGGCGCTCGGGATCACGGATGTCTTCGGCCTGCCCGGTGGCGCGATCATGCCCTTCTATGACGAGCTCATGTCCTCCACCGGCATCCGTCACATCCTCGTTCGACACGAACAGGGCGCCGGCCACGCCGCCGAGGGTTACGCCTCGTCCTCGGGCCGCATCGGTGTCGCCATCGCGACCTCCGGTCCTGGAGCGACCAACCTGGTCACCGCGATCGCCGACGCCTACATGGACTCGGTGCCGCTGCTCGCGATCACCGGCCAGGTGTTCTCGACCCTGATGGGCACGGACGCCTTCCAGGAGGTCGACATCTCCGGCATCACGATGCCGATCACGAAGCACTCGTTCCTCGTAACCCGGCCGGAAGACGTGCCGGCGACCATCGCGGCCGCCGTGCACATCGCGACCACCGGCCGCCCCGGCCCGGTGCTCGTGGACGTCACCAAGGACGCCCAGCAGAACAGTGCGCCATTCATCTGGCCGCCCAAGGTCGACCTGCCCGGCTACCGCCCGGTCACCAAGGCCCACGGCAAGCAGATCCAGGCGGCCGCGCAGCTGCTGGCCGAGGCGAAGCGTCCCGTCTTCTACGTGGGCGGCGGCGTCATCCGGGCCCAGGCATCCGCTGAGCTTCTCGAACTGGCGGAGAGCGTCGGAGCGCCCGTCGTCACGACACTGATGGCCCGGGGCGCATTCCCCGACTCGAACCCGCTCAACCTCGGCATGCCCGGCATGCACGGCACGGTGCCGGCGGTGCTCGCCATCCAGGAATCCGATCTGCTGATCTCCCTCGGTGCCCGCTTCGACGACCGGGTCACCGGCAAGCCGAGCGAGTTCGCCCCGGACGCCAAGGTCGTCCACGTGGACATCGACCCGGCCGAGATCTCGAAGATCCGCATCGCGGATGTTCCGATCGTCGGCGATGCCAAGGACGTCATCGCCGATCTGACCACCGCGTTCGCCGAGGCGACCGCGAAGAGCGGAAAGCCCGACCTCAGCGACTGGTGGACCAGGCTCGACCAGCTGCGCAAGCTCTACCCGCTCGGCTACGACGAGCCGGAGGACGGTCTGCTCAGCCCCCAGTACGTGATCGAGCGCATCGGCCAGATCACCGGACCGGAGGCGGTCTACGCGGCCGGCGTCGGCCAGCACCAGATGTGGGCGGCGCAGTTCATCAAGTACGAGCGCCCCAACTCGTGGCTGAACTCCGGCGGTGCCGGCACCATGGGCTACGGCGTTCCCGCCGCCATGGGCGCCAAGGTAGCGGAGCCCGACCGCATCGTCTGGGCGATCGACGGCGACGGATGCTTCCAGATGACCAACCAGGAGCTCGCCACCTGTGTCATCAACAACATCCCGATCAAGGTCGCGATCATCAACAACTCCTCGCTCGGCATGGTGCGCCAGTGGCAGTCGCTGTTCTACGACGGCCGTCACTCGTTCACGGACCTCAATACCGGGCACGGCACGGCGATGGTGCCCGACTTCGTGAAGTTGGCCGACGCGTATGGTGCACTCGGCATCCGTGTCACCTCGAAGGACGAGGTGGATGCCGCCATCGAGCTGGCCAATGCCACCAACGACCGCCCCGTGGTGATCGACTTCATCGTGAGCCGCGATTCCATGGTCTGGCCGATGGTGCCGCAGGGAGTCGGAAACTCCTCCGTTCAGTACGCGCGCGATCACGCGCCCGAGTGGGAAGGCGAGTAGAGCCATGAGTCACCACGTGCTCTCCCTGCTGGTCGAAGACAAGCCCGGCCTGCTCACCCGCGTCGCGGGGCTGTTCGCCCGGCGCGGCTTCAACATCGAGTCCCTCGCCGTCGGCGCCAGCGAGATCGCGGGTCTGTCGCGCATCACCGTGGTGGTGGATGTCGACGAGCTTCCGCTCGAACAGGTGACCAAGCAGCTCAACAAGCTGATCAACGTGATCAAGATCGTCGAGCTCGATCCAGCCCAGACCGTGCAGCGCGAGCACATGCTGATCAAGGTGCGGGTCGACAACACCTCCCGCAGCCAGATCCTCGAGGCCGCCACCCTGTTCCGGGCGCGGATCGTGGATGTCGCCCCCGACGCCCTCGTGATCGAGGTCACCGGCGACACGGCCAAGGTGCAGGCGCTGCTGCGCGTGCTCGAGCCCTACGGCATCAAGGAGATCGCCCAGTCGGGCCTCCTCGCCATCGGCCGCGGCAGCAAGAGCATCACCGAGCGGGTCTTCAAGAACTAGTCCACAGGCCGAACCCTGAGCTCGTCGAAGGGCCGACCCGTTTCATCACGAACCATCGAATCAAGGAGAAGTAGCACAGTGACCGAAATCTTCTACGACAACGACGCCGACCTCGCACTCATCCAGAGCAAGAAGGTCGCCGTCATCGGCTACGGCTCGCAGGGCCACGCCCACGCGCAGAACCTGCGCGACTCGGGCGTCGAGGTCGTCGTCGGCCTCAAGCCCGACTCGAAGTCTGTCGCCAAGGCCCAGGAGGCCGGCTTCACCGTGCTGAGCGCCGCCGAGGCCTCGGAGTGGGCCGACGTCATCGTCATCCTCGCGCCGGACCAGCACCAGCGCACCATCTACAGCGAGTCCATCGCGCCGAACCTGACC
>JBEVGK010000147.1:0-3232 GCA_040511795.1 Lacisediminihabitans sp.
CCAGTGCAGCGCGAGGGCGCACCGCCACCCCGACGTCGCACAACCGTCGAGCGTCGGCCACACTGATCTGCCACAACTCCGCGAGAAACGACGCCGGAGTCGCGTGCCCAGCCCGGCGGGCAATGCCATCCGACCCGAGATGGGGTGCCGACTGGGCGGCCAACTCCCCCGCCAGCTGCACCCGGATCGCATCCAGACCGCGTTGCAGCGTGCCCGCATCCGTCAGCAACCGCAGCACCGCGTCGGCCGGCAGCCCCGCGACCCCGTCAGCGCAGGCACGCGACAGCTCACCGAACAACCCGGCGAGCAGATCAGCCGACAGATCAGCCGACAGGTCAGCCGGGGCGGCGATCGGGGTGGAGGGTTCCATGCAGAGAGTTTCTCACCCACCACTGACATTCCACGCGCGGCAAATCGAGCGTCTGATCAGCTGTTTATAACTCTGCGGAGGGCGTACCTGTGGAGGAGTGGAGGTGGCGGCGAGCGTACGCATCCGCGCGCGGATTCGTTAACCGCGCGGGAGTTGCAACTGGCGCGCGGTCAACAAAAACGCGCGCTGATGAGGCGGTCTGGCCGAACCTCGGGCCGCAGTGGCCGCAGAGCGACAGACACCACCACCACCACCACCACCAGCGAGGCGACAGCACAGGCACAAGCCGGGACACACCCAGAACCACACCACACAAAGAAGGTGGTGTCACCATTCCCACGCTCACAGGCGACCCCGCGGCGTAGCGTGACGGCATGAGCCTGATACTTCCTTTTGGTGACCGCACCCCCGCCATCGATCCCACCGCGTGGGTCGCTCCCACCGCGACACTCATCGGCGGCGTGACCCTCGGCGACTCCGCCGGTGTCTACTACGGCGCCGTGCTGCGCGCCGACTCCGACGACATCACGATCGGACCCTGGAGCAACATCCAAGACAACGCGGTCGTGCACTGCGACCCCGGATCGCCCACCATCGTGGGCGGCGGGGTGAGCGTCGGCCACGGTGCCGTGTTGCACGGCTGCGTGATCGAAGACGACTGCCTGATCGGGATGTCCGCCACGGTGCTCAACGGCGCGGTGATCGGCAAGGGTTCGCTGGTGGCCGCGGGATCCGTGGTGCTCGAGAACACCGTCATCCCGCCCGGCTCCCTCGTGGCCGGGGTCCCGGCCTCGGTGCGACGGGGTCTCGGCAAGGAGGAGATCAACGACATCCGCGACAACGCCCGCCGATACGCCGAGCTCTCCTCGAAGCACCGCGAGCTGAGCTAGAACCCCGTAGCTGGAACCCTTCAGTGCCGCGCGCCCAGCGCCGCGACGATGAGTCCCGCGATCGGGATCAGCGCCACCGCGAGCGCGATCGTCGATAGCACCTTCGCGCTGGTGCGGAGCAGTCCGAGGATGGCGAGCACCACGGCGACCACGAGCAGCCCGGTGCCGACGTAGAAGATGACGATGCTGGCATCCGAGAACCGGCCACCGAGGGCTGCGTCGACGCCACTGATGAAGCCGCCGTAGCCGAGGCCCGCGCCGACGATTGCGAGCACGAGGGCGACGAGGGCGGTGCGTCCGGGAAAGTAGCGTGGCTCGGGCGTCGACATGGGCGCTCTAACCGATGAGGTTCGTCACGAACACGTGCGGGGTGAATCCGGTGAGGTCGCCGATGCCTTCGCCCTGGCCGACGAGCTTGATCGGGATTCCGGTCTTCTCCTGCACCGCGAGCACGAAGCCGCCCTTGGCCGAACCGTCGAGCTTGGTGAGGACGAGCCCGGTCACCCCGGCATGCTCGATGAACGCCTGCGCCTGGGCGAGTCCGTTCTGACCGGTGGTGGCGTCGAGCACCAGCAGCACCTCGGCGATCTCGGTCTGCTTCTCGACCACGCGCTTGATCTTGCCGAGCTCGTCCATCAGACCGCTCTTGGTCTGCAGCCGACCGGCGGTGTCGATCAGCACGATCTCGATGCCCTCGCGCTGAGCGCGCTCCACCGTCTGGAAGGCGACGGATGCCGGGTCCTGACCCTGCTGCTGTGGACGTTGGATCGCGGCGCCGCCCCGCTCCGCCCAGGTGGCCAACTGCTCGACGGCAGCCGCACGGAACGTGTCTGCGGCGCCCACGATCACGCTGCGACCATAGTTGGCGAGGAACTTCGCGAACTTGCCGATCGTGGTCGTCTTGCCGACGCCGTTCACCCCGACCACCAGCACCACGGCCGGGCGGTTGGAGAGGTGCAGGGTGGGGTCGAGTGTCGAGAGGCGTTCCTCGAGGGTCTCGCGAAGCATCCGTCGCAGGTCCGCCGGATCCGTGGTGTTGTACCGGCGCACCGACGCGCGCAGCTCGGCCACGATCGACTCGGTGAGGTCGGGACCGAAGTCGGCGGTGATCAGGGCGTCTTCGAGGTCGTCCCAGGTCGCCTCGTCGATGGTCTTGCGAGCGAACATGCCCTTGAGAGCGCCCGACAGGGACCACGGTGTTGCCATGCGCCTATGTTATCGGGCCGCGCGGATCGAGCCGCGCTGGTGGCACAGCTCAGATCACGAAGGCGAGCGACCGCACCATGGATGCCGCCCAGACCGAGTAGGTGTGGGAGAAGCGGAAGGCATCCGAGGCCGTCTCCCAGGGCTCCTCGGTGAGAGCCTCGGGAAACGCCGAGAGCACGCAGTGCGGGTACGCCTCGGTGGTCTCGCGCGTGATGGAATTGAGCAGGCGGACGTGTCTGCCCAGTTCGCGGCTCACGAAGCCCGACACCACCCCCAGATTGTCGAGGGGCGGGATCTCGGCGACGATGAGGCTCGCGCTGGGCCCCATCACGGCGAACAGCGATTCGATCGCCACGATCATGTCCGCCCGCCATCGTTTCGGTGGGGCGAAGCCCATCGTCTCCGCCGCACCGAGCACGAGGATGACGATGTCCGCGACGGCGATGCGATCGACGGCGGCGACGACGGTCGGAGGCACACCCGCCAGCCGGAACCCGTTGACGGGCATCGCCACCCACGTGGCCCCGCGACCGGTACGGGCCGCGAGGTCTCGCGCGAAGCAGGCGGCGAGCGACAACTGGAATGTGGCGACACCGAGCCCGACGGCATTCCAGTCGCCCAGTACGACGATGCGGTCGGGGTCGATTCCCTCGACACTGCCCTCCGGCTGATCGCTCGGGGCGACGGTGACGGGGGTGGCGCGCTGGCGCACCACCATCTCGACCACGCTCAGCGATTTCGCGAGCGCTCGACCGACGGCATTCCG
>JBEVGK010000148.1:0-7524 GCA_040511795.1 Lacisediminihabitans sp.
ACGTTACGCGCGAGTTAATTCCGGCGCTGCAGGCCGGCACCGGTCAGACCGTGATCGCCGAGCCGAAGCTCGTGAAGGCGGCCTGCAGCATCTCGAAGGTCTCGTCGGTGGTCGAGACGTGCGCACTGAGCCGCACCGTGCCGAAGCGGGTCGTCGCGGTGATGCCGTGGTTGAACAGGGATGCGGTCAGCATCGTGAGCTGATCGGGTGCCGGCTCGACCACGACGATTCCTACGCGCTCGTGCTCGGCGCGCGAGGAGATGACCGGCACCGCAAAATCGTCGGCAAGCTCGATCACCCGGGAGACCTTCTCGGCGATGAGACCGCCGATGGCTCCGACGCCGACCCTCGCCACGTCTTCGAGCGCCATCGCGAAACGGGCCTGCGCGAGCGGGTCGGGGTTGGAGACCTGATAGGCCGAGGCGCCCGCCGCCGGTACGGGCACGCCGTCGAATGGGTCGCCCGCGCTCCCGGTCCACCCGGAGACCACCGGTGTGAGGCTCTCCGCCGCGCGATCGCTGAGGGCGAGGAAGCCGGTTCCCCAGCCGGAGCGCACCCACTTCTGCCCGCCGGAGACCACGACATCGGCTACCTCGAACGGCGCGTCCACCACGCTGAAGCCCTGGATGGCGTCGACAATGAGCAGCCGGTCGCCGATGACCTGACGGATGCCCTCCAGATCGACCAGATAGCCGGTGCGGTAGTCGACCAGGCTGACCGCCACCGCCGCGACGTTCTTCGTCAGCTGATCGCGGATGAGGCCGGGAGTGATCGGACCGCCATCGGTCTCGAGCCAGATCGGGTTCAGCACGCCGAGCGCCTCGGATGCCCGCGTCGCCGCAAAGGGCAGGCTCGGGAATTCCCGCGGCGAGAGCAGCACTCCGCCGGTCACACCGAACATGGTGTGCATCAGGCCCGCACTGGCGTTCGGCTGGAACACGATCTGGTCGTCGCGGAAGCCGGTGAGGGCTGCGACGGCGCTCCGCACCCGCTGATCCTGCTCATCGAGCACGGCCAGGCTACCGAAGCGCGCGTGACGAAGCAGCTCGAGCTGCGACTGCTGTTCCGCGAGCACGGAGAGGCTCAGCGGTCCGACGCTGGCGAAGTTGAGATAGCCGGGTTCTTCGTCGAAGCGGCCTACGAATTCGTCGAGGGTCAGCATCCCTCTACCGTAGCGGGCGGCCCCTCGACCGGCTCAGAGACCGGACCACCGCTGACCCTGGCGGGTCAGCTGCCGAAGCGGCGTTGCCGACGGGCGTAGTCGCGCAGGGCGCGCAGGAAGTCGACCTCACGCAGGTCGGGGCCGAGAGCCTCGACGAAGTAGAACTCGCTGTGGGCGCTCTGCCAGAGCATGAAGTCGCTGAGGCGCTGCTCCCCCGAGGTACGGATGACCAGGTCGGGATCCGGCTGGCCGCCGGTGTACAGGTGGTCGCCGATCAGTTCCGGGGTGAGCAGTTCGGCGAGCGCGTCGAGCGTGCCACCCTCATCGCCGTGCTTGGTCACGATGCTGCGCATGGCATCCGCGATCTCGCGCCGGCCGCCGTAGCCGACCGCCAGATTCACGTGCAGTCCGGTGTTGTCTTTGGTGCGGAGTTCTGCCGCCTTCAGCGAGGCGACGAGGGGTTCCGGCAGCCCCTCATCGGACCCGACGTGCTGCACGCGCCAATCACGGAAATGCGAGAGGTCGTCGGCGAGGTCGGCGATGATCGTGAACAGCTCGTCGAGTTCCGCGGTCTTGCGTCCGGTCAGGTTGTCGGTGGAGAGCAGATAGAGCGTCGCGACCTGGATGCCGAGGTCGTCGCACCAGGTGAGGAACTCCTGGAACTTGGCCGCTCCGGCGCGGTGCCCGTGGGCAGCGGTCTCCAGCTCGCGCTGCTTTGCCCAGCGCCGGTTGCCGTCGAGGATCATCGCGACGTGCTTGGGTCGCTCCTGGGTGGCCAGCCAGCGCCGGATCCGGTTCTGGTACAGGCCATAGAGGAGTCCCTGTCCCAGCGGTGCTTCCCGATTCGCCACGTGCTTACGTTAGTCGAATCGTCTTCGCCGGCGTTCAGGTCGTATCCCCGATCAGCCTCTAGGCTGACCCGATGACCGACCCTGATCCCGCGCAGCGCGGCGGCGCAGAACCGATGCCCGGCGACGACGGACCGGATCTGCCGAACATCCCCCTGCTGGACGACGCGATCGCCGTTCGGCCGGTCGTGTTGGACGGCAGCGGCGCGGTGAAGCCGACCTGGCGCGGCTGGATCCACGCCGGGACATTCCCCGTTGCGGTCGCTCTCGGCATCGTGCTGATCGTGCTGGCCGACGGCGTGGTGGCGAAACTCGTCTCCGCCGTTTTCGTGCTCTGCTCGATGCTGCTGTTCGGGGTCTCTGCGCTCTACCACCGCATCAATTGGAAGCCGAAGACACGCCTGCTGTTCAAACGTCTCGATCACGCCAACATCTTCCTGCTGATCGCAGGCTCGTACACCCCGATCACCGTGCTGGCACTTCCGCCGAACAAGGCCGTGATCTTGATCAGTCTGGTGTGGGGCGGGGCGCTGCTCGGCATCCTGTTCCGCATCTTCTGGATCGGGGCGCCGCGCTGGCTGTACGTGCCGCTGTACCTGCTGCTCGGCTATGCGGCCTTCGCCTTCGTCGGCGATTTCTTCGCGGCCAATGCGGCGATGATGACGCTCATCCTCGTCGGTGGGCTGCTGTACTCGATCGGCGCGGTGGTCTACGCACTGAAGCGGCCGAACCCCTTCCCCGGGCGCTTCGGCTTTCACGAGATCTTCCACTCGTTGACTCTGCTGGCATTCCTCTGCCACTGGGTTGCGATCCTGATCATCGCCACCCATCCGGTCTACTGACCCGGGGCGCCCAGCGGATGCCCGCCGGGAGCTCGCGCTAGGGCCGGGGGTCGGGGGCGTCGGTGGCCCGCTCGGCCTCCAGCCGCTCGCGGATCTCCGCGCGGTAGCGGGTGCGACGGATGCGGCGGGTCATGTCGATGATCAGCAGGATCACTGCGACGGCGATGCCGAAGGTGAACGCGAATCCGACCCAGGTGGGCGTGACCGAATCCTCATCGAACGGCTTCGGGGTCGAGGCCAGGTGGAGCAGGAAGAGGTTCACGGTGTTCCTTCGTCGATGATCCCGGCGAAGAGATCGGTTTCGGGTGTCGGTGCGTCGACCAGGGAGGTCACCAGTTCGAAGTCCTCGAACGGCCAGGCGATGCGCTGCGCATCGTTCGGCCAGAAGAAGAAGGGGCTGTCGGGGGGCACCTGGCTGGAGTGGGCGCGCAGGGCACGATCGCGGGTCTCGAGGTGGTCGGCCACATCGATGTGCGTCGTCACGACGGAGGGCCGATCTTCGAACCAGCCCAGCATCTCCTCGAACTGCGCGATCAACGGCGAGTCGGGCTCGTCGGCGACGAGGTGCTCGTACATCGCGCGCATGCGCTCGGTATTGAAGATTCGGTCGTAGTAGACCTTGGAGATCTGCCAGGCGGCGCCGGCATCCGGGTAGCGCTCCGGGTCGGCTGCGGCCTCCATCGCGTAGATCGAGATCTCGTGGGCGCGGATGTGGTCGGGGTGCGGGTAGCCCCCGTTCTCGTCGTAGGTGACGAGCACCTGAGGGCGGAGTTCGCGGATGATCTTCACCAGCGGTTCGGCAGAGATCTCCAGCGGGATGTCGGCGAAGCAGTTCGGCGGAATCGGCTCGCCGTTCTCGGGCAGCCCCGAATCCTGGAACCCGAGCCAGCGGTGCGCGAAGCCGACCGCGGCCTGGGCACGCGCCATCTCGATGCGGCGGAGCCCCGCCATATCGCGATCGGCCATCGCCTTCTCGCTCAGAGCATCGTTCTGGATGTCGCCGCGCTCGCCGCCGGTGCAGCTGACGATCGTGACCTCGGCGCCGGTCTCCACGTAGCGCGCATAGGTGCCCGCACCCTTGCTCGACTCGTCGTCGGGGTGGGCGTGGACGGCCAGAAGGCGAAGTGTCACCGAACTCCTAGTTACTTGTCTGTAGCCTTGCATTTCTAGACTAATCGCCTGAGGATGCCCGATGACCGCCACGGAGAGCCCGACTCTCGCCGCCCGCTACGGGCGCACGCCGTCGAAGAAACGGCGCGATCGCGTCATCTACATCGTCGCCGGCATCGCGGTGGCCGTTGTGGTCTCGGCCTGGGTGATCTGGGCCGGGCTCGACCAGGCCGGCGCCTCGCTCGAGACTCAGGATGTCGGCAACACCATCGTCGGCGACCGGGCGGTCGACGTGAAGTTCACGATCTCCATGCCGGTCGGCAGCACCGCGGAATGCGCGCTGCAGGCGCAGAATTCGGACCATGCGATCACCGGCTGGAAGATCGTGAAGGTGCCCGCGTCGAGCACGCACACCACCGGGTATCAGCAGCGGGTGCTGAGCTCCGAGCCACCCGTCACCGGCTTGATCTACCGCTGTTGGCTGACATAGGCTCTGGCTTGCAATAAACCCAGTGCCTAATAAACTCAGTGCATTGACTCGGGAGACCGGCCGTGTGGCCGGTCTCATTTCTTTATCCAGCATGCCTGTTCTGCACTACCACTCGACTCCGAGACTGCCGCAGGCCGCAGGACACCCCGAGCACCACCCATAGGAGGACCCATGTCCAACGAGACGACAGAGACCTGGCTCACCCAGGAGGCATTCGACCGTCGCAGCGCCGAGCTCGAGCAGCTCTCCGGCGAGGGACGCCTCGAGATCGCGAAGAAGATCGAGGCTGCACGCGAAGAGGGCGACCTGAAGGAGAACGGCGGCTACCACGCCGCCAAAGAGGAGCAGGGCAAGATCGAGGCGCGCATCCGCGTGCTCACCGAGTTGCTGCGCCACGCCAAGGTCGGCGACGCTCCGGCGAACGACGGCGTCGTCGCCTCCGGTTCCGTGGTGACCGCTCGCATTCTCGGCGACGAGAGTGTGTTCCTTCTCGGCAGCCGTGAGATCGTCGGCGAAGACAGCGACCTCGATGTCTACAGCGAGGGCAGCCCGCTCGGCGCCGCGATCCTCGGCCACCGGGTCGGCGAGACGGTCGTCTACGCCGCGCCGAACGGCAAGGAAATCACCGTCGAGATCGACAAGGTCGAGGCCTACTCGGCGTAGGTCTCGCCCTTCGACGGTTGCCTGCTAGATGTCGATGCGGGGCTCGTAGCCCGCCTCGATGAGGTGCGTGAGCACCCGCTGAACATGCTCAGGACCGCGGGTCTCGATGCTCAACTCCAGTTCGACCTGACTGATCAGCGCGTTGCGACCGTGCCGCGTGTGCAGCACCTCGATGACGTTGGCGTTCGCCTCGGAGATCAGTTCGGCGACGCGCGCGAGCTGGCCCGGACGATCGGGGAGCATCACCCGCAGCTTGAGGTAGCGATCGGATGCCGCGAGTCCGCGGGAGATCACACGCTCCATGATCATCGGGTCGATGTTGCCACCGCTCAGGATGGCCACCGTGGTGCCACTGTCTTTCACCTGGCCGGTGAGGATGGCTGCCACCGACACCGCGCCGGCCGGCTCGACGACCAGCTTGGCCCGCTCGAGCAGCACCAGCATCGCGCGGGCGATGTCGTCATCCGTCACCGTCACGATCTCATCGACCGTCTCGCGGATGATCTCGAAGTTCAACGCACCGGGCTTGCGCACCGCGATGCCGTCGGCGATGGTGAATGCGATCGGGATCTCACTCGGGGCGCCGTTGCGCAGCGAGGTGACGTAGGAGGCTGCGTTCGCCGCCTGCACGCCGATGATGCGTACGGAGCGACCCTCGGCCGCGAACTTCTGCTTGAGGGCGCTGGCGACTCCGGAGATGAGCCCCCCTCCCCCGATCGGCACGATCACCGTATCGAGGTCGGGAACCTGATCGAGCATCTCGAGACCGAGCGTTCCCTGGCCTGCGACGACGTCCGGGTGATCGAAGGGTGGGATGAACACGGCTCCCGTGCTCGCGGCGAACTCCGCCGCCGCCCGCAGCGATTCGTCGACATTGTGGCCGCGCAGCACCACCTCTGCCCCGTAGTCACGGGTGGCCTGCAGCTTGGGGAGAGCGACACCGACGGGCATGAAGATGGTTGCCTCGATGCCGAGTTGGCGTGCGGCGAGCGCGACCCCCTGGGCGTGGTTGCCGGCCGACGCCGCCACCACTCCTCTGGCCTTCTCCTCGTCGCTGAGCCGCGACATCCGGTTGTATGCGCCGCGGATCTTGTAGGAGCCGGTGCGCTGCAGATTCTCGGCCTTGAGGTACACGGGCGAGCCGAGTAGGTCGCCGAGGAAGCGGGAACTCTCCATCGGCGTGACGGCGATGGCATGGGAGACACGCTCGCGGGCACCCTCGAAGTCGCTGAGGGTCGGACCGGTGATCGCCAACTCGGGCAGGGCATCAGGCATCGGGCAGCGCGTCCTTCAGGTCGGGGTCGGTCGTCTTGCGCCACGTTCCGCGCGCGATGAAGGTGACCATCACGTTGAGGGTCGCGATCACCGGAACCGCGAACAGTGCGCCCGGGATGCCGGCGAGGAAGCCGCCGGCGGCGACCGCGAACACCACGGCCAGCGGATGCACGCGCACCGCTGTTCCCATGATGAAGGGCTGCAGCACGTGCCCTTCGATCTGCTGCACCAGGATCACGACGCCGAGCATGATCAGCGCGGCCAGCGGGTTGAGATAGATCAGCGCGACGAAGACCGCCAACACCCCGGTGAACACCGCGCCGATCACGGGGATGAAGGAGCCGAGGAAGACCGCGATGGCGATCGGGATGACCAGCGGGAAGCCGCCGAAGAACAGCCCCACGATCCAGGCGCCGAGTCCGATTCCGACCGCGTCGACGAAGGCCACGAAGATCTGCACGCGCACGAAGTTGGTGAGGGTGACCCAGCCGGCCTTGCCCGCGCCGTCGACCGCCGGCCGCGCCTTGCGCGGGAACAGGCGGGTGATCCAGCCCCAGATTCCCTTGCCGTCGATGAGCATGAACAGGGTCGCGAACAGGGTGAGCAGTAGACCGGCGAGCACGTGCCCGGCCGATGAGCCGATCGACAGCGCGCCCTGGAACAGCTGCTGGCTGTCTTTCTGGATCGCCGTGAACGCCTGACCGACGTAGTCGTTGATGTCGGATTCGGTGAGGTGCAGGGGTGACTCGAGCAGGTAGTCCTTGAACTGGGCGTAGGCCTCGACGCTCTTGCGCTGCAGGTCGGGGAAGCCGTCGCGCACCTGGAACACCACCAGCACGACGAGACCGGCGACGACGACGAGCAGACCGATCTCGGCCACGGCGACGGCGAGCCCCTTCGGCCAGCCGTGTCGCTGCAGAAACTGGACGAAGGGGACGAGCAGCGCGGCGAGCAGGATGGCGACCATGAACGGCACCACGATCTCGCGCAGCTGGCCGATCAGGAAGATGAACAGTGCGATCACGCCGGCCACCAGGAGCAGCCGCCACGACCAGGCCGCGGCGATCCGCACGCCCACCGGGAGGGTCGCCTCGGCGAGATCCCTCGTCTCGTGCGCCTCGACGGAGGCCACCG
>JBEVGK010000149.1:0-5311 GCA_040511795.1 Lacisediminihabitans sp.
CGGATCCCGCGGTCACCGACGACGGCGTTCTCTCCCCCGGCTCCACCGCAGACGGTTCGCCCACGTCGCTGGACTGACCCGCCAAGCCCCGACAGCCGCACGCCACCGCGACCACCCTAGGAGCACCGTGAGCACCACCCCAGATGCAGCAGCCAGTGCGACACCCGACGACACCGATCCGGTCGCGCGGGACATTGCGGCGCGCGATCCGCAGACCGACGACGCGGTCGCCGGTGAACAGGTTCTCGCCGACGACCCGGCCGCGCCGGAACCGAAGGTCGCACCCGATCCCGATGAGCTCGAGAGCCGCGACTAGGGCGACACGCTGACGACCCGCTGACGGTCATCGGACCAATGGCAAGTAGTAGGGTCGGCCTATCGCCGCCCTCCGTCGGCGAACACCCGAGCGAAGGCCCGAGCGGCCCGTGATGATGTGAGGACGCACTCGTGGCAGGGAACAGCGACAGACCGCCGGCGCCGCCGCCCGCAGGCTGGTTCGCGGATCCGGCCGGGAGCCCCGACCTGCGCTGGTGGGACGGCGCAGGCTGGACCGACAACTTCATCGACGCCCGCACCGGTGCTCCGCCCGCGGAGCTCGCGCCCGCGGCTGCGCCCCGTGGGGCGATCGCGGTCGGTTCCGCGTCTGTCGAGGATTCCGCTGGTGGGGATACCGAGTCTGTTGTCTCCTCGACCGATACCGAGACGAAAACGTGGACGCAGACAGAGCCCGGCGAGCGTGCGTCTGCCACGCCGTTGTCCGCCGCGTCTGCCGATCCACAGTCGAGCGAGGCTCCACCGCTGACCCGTCGCGAGGCGCGAGCGCGCGAGCGACTGGCCGAGGACGCGCGCGCGAACGCTGGAGCGATTCCGCCGCTCGTCGAGCCCGGCCAGCCCCAGGCCGCCGTGCCCGCCCCGGCACAACCGGCACAACCGGCACAACCGGCACAACCAGCGCAGTCGCCACCCGCCTCACCTGCCATTGTCCCCGAGGCCGAGGAGCTGCTCGCGCAGCCGGTGTCGGCTGCCCGCACCGTCGACTCCCTCGGCGAGGTTTCCGATCCGGATGCCGTGGCCGCGCCGGAGGAGATCGTCGCGTCGGACTCCGTCCGCGAGGACGCGGCGCCCCCTGTCGGTGCTGTCGGGGCCGTCGATCCTGCCAGTACTGCCGGTACTGCCGGCACGGTCTCGTCTGTCGGCACGATCGGCATCCCGACTCCCGATCTGCCGGAGACCGAGCATCCGCCCGGGCTCGGTGCGGTCGGCACCCCCGCCCGGGCGATCCCCCTGCCGGGCTCCACGGTCTCGGCCCCGAGCTTCGCCGATTTCGTCACCGGTCCAGCACCTGTCGCACCGGTCGCGTCACCGGCGAACGCGTGGGCAGCAATACCCACACCAACAACGTCACCGTCCGAGTCACCAGGAACGCCACCCTCCGGAGCCGGTGGATTCCCGTTAGCCCTGCACGACGGCGCTCCCGGCTCGTCGGCGAGCGATCGGGCACGGACGGCAGCAGTCGCGTCGGGACCGCCCGACGCTGGCGTCTCGACGTGGGCGGTCTGGCTCTTCGCCGCGTTCCCGGTGCTGCACGGCGCCCTGGCCTGGGTGGTGTTCGGACTGCTCGAGCCGAGTGACATGAGCATCCTGCGCTGGGTCGTGCTGGTCGGCCCGATCCTTATCTACCTGGTGCTCGCAGGACTCGATCGGGCAGTGCTGGTGCGCAACGGTCAGCTCGACGTGGCTCCGATCGCCTATGCGATAGTGCCGCCGCTGTACCTCGCGATCCGCGTAGTGCGGATGGGCGTCGCTGCCCTCGCGCCCCTGCTCGTCTGGGTCGTGCTGCAGGCTGCCGTGATCGCGGCCCTGGCCTTCGCACTCCCCCAGGTCTGGTCCGTACTTCTCGGCGGCTGAGGCCGACCCGATCCGGACTGCGACCGGTCAGCTGCCGCCGACGCCGACGAAACGGATGGCGGACTGCAGCCGGGTGCGGATGTCGAACAACTCGGTGCCCCCGATGGTGCGGGCTCCGGGCAACCCCTCCCGCAGGAGTCCACCCAGGCGGGACTCGCTCACCACTGCCGTCGTCGCGCCACGGATGCTTCCCAGCACGAGCTGGGACTCGTCCAGTTCGTCGTCCGGCACCACGATCAGCAGCGCGCTGAACTTCACCCGTGCGGCCCGGGCGATCACCTTCGCCCGCACCCCCAGGTCGTGCATCGGCCTGTCACCCATTCCCCGCGGCACGATCAGCTCGCCCTTGCGTACGCGAACGTTTTCCCCGTAGTTCTCCGACAGGATCGCGTACAGACCGGTGGGACCGAGAACCACGTGGTCGAGCTTCTGTTCTGGGGTGCCCGTGTCCACGTCGTGCCACACCGTGAAGCCGATGCCGAGCTCGGAGAGCGTTCGCGCCGTCGATTCCTCGGCGAGGGCATCGGCCAGCAGATGTCGCAGCTCGCGGGGCGCCGACCGCACCAGCGCGGGGTCGTAGGGATCGCTCACCGTCTCCCCGCGCCCCACCCACTCGCGGAGCAGCGTGAGGTAGCGCTCGCGGCGCCATCCCCCCGGATGCCCGTAGGAGCGGGCGCGCGGGCGCGTGTCCGACTGTCGTTGGCTCGATCGGGGGCCCCAGGGCTGTTCGAATGTGGCGCCCTGCGCGAAGCCACCGGATGGGGCCGCAGACGCGCGCGAACCGGCGCCGCGGTCGTAGGCGGCCCGGACATCCGGAGTTCCGATGCGCTCCCAGGCTTCTTGAACCGCGCTGAAGCTCACCGCGTCGCCGCCCGTGTCGGGGTGAGTCTCGCGCAGTCGACGGCGATACGCCGCCTTGAGCTCGTCGGTCGTCGCGGTCGACGAGACGCGCAACACCTCGTAGGGCGTGGCCGAGATCGGACTGTCGGGCATGATCGCTTTCGAACGCAGAAACGGAAGTCGCAGGGAGCGCGAGGCTCCAGGCTCGACCCTAGCGAAGGAAGGCTGGGATCTCGGTGCGGTTCGCCGACGGCGTGCGCACCGTGGGAAAACCAGGTTCGCGGAACGGGAATAGCCACGAATCGATCGAGGTTCGCGACTGTATGACTACCGACGGCGCTCCAGTCTCTGATGCCTCCTCCAGCACTGCCTCTTCCAGTGCTGCCTCTTCCAGCACCGCCTCCTCCAGTGCTGCCACTCTCAATGAGATCCCCCTCACGACCATCGACGGGAAGGCGACCTCACTGGCCGCCTTCGACGGTCAGGTCAAGCTGATCGTCAATGTCGCCTCCCGCTGCGGGCTCGCACCGCAGTACGAGAAGTTAGAGGCGATGCAGAAGCTGTACTCCGATCGCGGCTTCACCGTGCTCGGCTTCCCGAGCAATCAGTTTCTGCAGGAGCTCGGCACAGCCGAGGCGATCGCCGAATACTGTTCGACCACCTGGGGTGTCAGCTTCCCGATGTTCGAGAAGATCAAGGTGAACGGCCGTGACGCACATCCGCTGTACTCCGAGCTGAAGAAGACACCGGATGCCCACGGCAAGGCCGGGCGCGTGAAGTGGAACTTCGAGAAGTTCGTGATCACGCCCGACGGCCAGGTGCACCGCTTCCGCCCGACCACGGAGCCGGACGACCCGGCGATCATCGACGTGATCGAGAAGGCCCTGCCCACCGGCGCCTGACGCGCACGCGCAATCCTGTGGGCAGTGCGTCGACGGCAATAGGCTGGGTTCGATGCGACTTCTCCTGATACGCCACGGCCAGACGATCGACAACGTGAACGGCGCCCTGGGCACCGCGGTGCCCGGGCCCGGCCTCACCGAGCTGGGTACGCGGCAGGCCGCGGCCATCCCGCAGGCGCTGCAGTCCGAGCCCATCGAGGCGATCTACGTCTCGCACCTGGTGCGCACCCGGCGGACGGCCGAGCCGCTCGCCCACTCCCGCGGGCTCGAGATCCAGGAGATCGACGGCATCGAGGAGATCCAGGCCGGAGATGTCGAGGGCCGCAACGACATGGCCGCCGTTCGCCTCTATATGGGCACGATCTTCTCCTGGTGGCAGGACTTCGACGCGCGCATTCCCGGCGGCGAAGACGGCAACGAGTTCTACGACCGGTTCACGTCGGCGATCGGACGGATTGCGGCCAGCCACAGCGGCACTGTCGCGATCTTCAGTCATGGAGCGGCCATCCGCACGTGGGCCTCCTGGACGTCCAGCAACCTGGATGCCGACTTCAGCCGGGTGCACGAACTCGAGAACACCGCCGTGGTCGTGGTCGAAGGCTCCCCCGACGATGGCTGGGTCACCACGTACTGGGCGGGCGAGCCCGTCGGTGGCGCCGACCTCGAAGATCCGACCGCACTCGACCCGACGGGCGAAGCCGTCATTTGACCCTTGCACCACTCGGGCCGCTGGTCTTGAGTAGGAACACCACGAGAAAGAGGCGACACCGACCATGAGCGACAGCAGCGGAACCGACAGCACACCGTTCTTCGACCGCGAGGCCGAGTACCTCGCCGACAACGATCTCGTGACCAACGACGCTGTCGCGGGCGAGACGGTGACCTTCGGGGTGGGCGACGGCAATGACGGGCCCACCGGTGGCTCACCCAACGAGCTGAAGCCGTACTCTGGCGAGCACGATCTCGAGGGCGAAGAGCTCGACCTGAAGGGCGAACCGTCCGACGAGGAGCCGCCGCTGCTCACCGACGAGGTCGACAGTATCGATGCGGTGAACCAGCCGGATTCGACGGTCATCGACACGAGCGTGCCCAAGGAGATGAGCGATAACGAGGGTCCGTTCCTCTAGGCCAGCGCCAGACCAAAGCCAGACGGCGTCAGCGCAGGCACCCGGGCGAACCACCAAGCAACCACGAGAGACGTGAGTGACGACATGAGCGACAACACGAGCGAGGCGGACGCCGCCGGCCGGGTCCAGCCCAGCGAGCAGCCCCCCTCGGCGAAGATCCTTGCCGACGAGGCGGACCTGGAAAGGCAGGGAAACTCCCGGCTCCCCGATCCGCCCGACAACGAACCGCTCACCGATGATGACGCGCTGACCGACGAGGGCGCTACCTCCACCGGCGATTCCGAGTTCGACCATTCCGACCCGAGCGAGGAACCCGATCTCGAGTCGGGCGACTACGGCGGCTTCGTCGACCCGCGGTAGCAGGTCGACCCGCGGTAGCCGGTGTACCCGCTAGCGGCCGCGCGCGACCAGGATGCCCGAGATGACCAGGCCCAGCCCGAACAGGCCGGCGAGTGGCCCGTCGACGGAACTCGGCACGATACTGACCTCCGTGTTGAGTAGGTAGAGCGCGCCCACGAGGAACGTGAGGAGCAC
>JBEVGK010000150.1:0-3831 GCA_040511795.1 Lacisediminihabitans sp.
ACCGGGCCGGCAAGACCGACCCGTCCAACGCGCGCCGCGGACGCACCGCAACCCCAACCTCGCACAGCCGCGCCGCCTCGGCCCCGCTGATCTGCCACAGCTCCGCCAGAAACGACGCCGCGCTCGCGTGCCCGGCCCGACGGGCCAGAGCATCAGGACCCACCTGCGTAGCCAACTCCCCCGCCAGCCGGACCCGGATCACGTCCAGGGCACGCTGCAGCGTCCCCGCATCCGCCACCAGGCGCAACAGGTCGTCGGCCGGCAGCCCGGCGACACCGTCAGCGCACGCGCGCGACAGCTCGGCGAGGAGCGAGACGAGCGCGTCCGCGGTTGGAGCGGTGGAGGTTTCCATGCCCGAAGTCTCGCATCAGCCACCGACATTCCGAGCGTCAATATTCCTCCTGAACAGGGATTCCTGTGGACAACTGGAGGAAGCGGACTCCTGTGGAGGAGAGGAGCAGCGGGCAGCTGCGGCATGATTTCATCCATGTCCGACCACACCATCGACGTCGCCTGGCGCGGCGCCGTCACCAACGACGAACTCAACGCGCTCCACGCCGAGGCGTTCGCTCACGCGCCCATCGACGACGATTGGGTCGGCAACCTGACCCGCCTCAGCCTCGGCTGGGTGACCGCACGAGCCGACGACGACCTGGTCGGATTCGTCAACATCATCTGGGACGGAGCCGTTCACGCATTCGTCGAGGACACCTGCGTGGCCGAACGGATGCGGCGGCGTGGCGTGGACGCCGATCTCATCCGGGTCGCGCGGGAGGCGTCGGCGGCCGCCGGATGCGAGTGGCTCCACGTCGACTTCGAAGACCACCTGCGCAGCTTCTACTACGACGCCTGCGGCTTCACGCCGACGAACGCCGGCCTGATCCGCCTGGCCTAGGCCCACCCGCTCAGTTCACCTCCTCCCGGCCGCTTCGTGGCGCGCCCGCGAGAATCGGAGTAAACGCGAGAGTGGGTGATGCGACCGGCTCCGTACTGACCTTGGTGCTCAGCCTGCTCCTCGGTATCGTGCTGCTGGTGCCGGAGCGGCGCATACCCGACATGGAGGTCGCAGCATGAGGATCGCGGTCGCGGGAGCCACCGGCACCGTTGGGCGTCACGTCGTCGACGTCGCCCGACTGCGCGGGCACGACGTCGTCGGTCTCTCCCGCGTCACCGGCCAGAACGTCGAGACCGGAGAGGGGGTGGATGCGGCTCTCGCCGGCGCGGATGCCGTCATCGATGTGACCAGCGTCGGCTCGATCTCGGCCGCACGATCTGTGGAGTTCTTCACCGCGGCATCCGCAACTCTGCTGTCGGCCGAGACCAGGCAGCGGGTGGCGCACCACGTCGCGCTCTCGATCGTGGGCATCGACACGGTGCCGTTCGGCTATTACGCGGGCAAGCTCGCGCAGGAGCGCGCGGTGACGGATGCTGTGGTGCCGCACAGCATTCTTCGCGCGACCCAATTTCACGAGTTCGCGGGCCAGCTTCTGTCACAGACCACCGTCGGGCCGCTCGCCCTGGTGCCGACCGGGCTCGTGCGACCGGTGGCGGCGAGTGACGTCGCCGCGGCGCTCGTGACCATTGCGGAGGGCGCTCCGGTCGGCCGCGCCCGCGATCTGCGCGGACCGCGGGACGAGACGCTGCTGGGGATGTCCCGTCGGCTGCTGCGTGCAGAGCGGGCGAGGCGGCTCGCGATCGGTGTGTCGCTCCCCGGCGGTTACTGGCGCGGGCTGCGCAGCGGCGTGCTGCGCGGCACGGCCGACAGCGACGAGGGAACTGTGACCTTCGACGAGTGGTTGGCGCTGGGCGGCTCGTGATCAGAGCGTGAGCGTCATCTGGATCCGCCGACCGTGCTGATCCAGTCCCATCTCGCGTTCGGTCTGCACGAGTGTCTCGTGGAAGGCCGTCGCGGGCTCCGTTTCCACGAAGCCGGCGTCGATATAGAACGGCCCGTTCCAGGGGATGTCCGCGAAGGTGCGGAGGGTCATCCGCGGGTAGCCCCGGCGTCGTGCCTCTGCGGTCGCCGCGGTCAGGAGGGCTCGACCATGCCCGCGACGACCATGGTCGGGAGCGACCGACAGCTGTTCGAGATGGGCGATCTCGGCGAGTTCGATCACGTGCGCGAACCCGATGATGTCCCCGCTCTCCGCGACGGCGACGAGGATGAAGCCCACGGCATCCGTCCTCTCGCGGGCGGGGGCCCAGGGCTCCGGGCCCAGGGGCTCGATGAACAGGGCGTCGGCAGCATTCTCGATCTCGGCGAGGCGTTCGAGCTCGCCGGGCGCCAGCAGCCGGATCTGTGCGTGCTCAGTCATCGTCGGTGCTCCGAGCACTCCCCCGGGTCGCATGCTGGATGGCTCGCCTCAGCCGATCGGGCTGATTCGCCGGCTCGACCAGAGCAGAGTGCATCCCGGCCCTCCGCGCTCCCGTGAGATCGTGCGACTCGTCGTCGCCGATGAAGACGACCTCGGAGGGATCAACGTGGAGTGCAGCGGCCAGGGCGTGGAACGCGCGCGGGTCGGGTTTGGTGTACCCGATCTCGTCGGAGATGCAGACCGCGTCAATGCGCGGCAACAGCTGGAGGGTCTCGAGTTTGTCGCGCTGCTGAGCGGAGTCGCCATTGGTCAGAACGCCGATCTTGATGCCACTCTCACGCAGCTCGTCCAGTAGGTCGAGGGTGCCGAGGAAAACCCGCCATTCGCGTCGGTACGTCTCCAGATACCTAGCGAACAGGGTATCCAACTCGAGATCGTTGGAGGGAACCGAACGTCCGACGAGGGGCAGGAAGCGTCGCAACCGACGTCGGCGTTGTTCCGCGAAGCTGACCTGCCGTGTCCGCCAACGTTCGAACTCTTCTGTCTCGATCGTGAACCAGAGTGACAGGTGACCCTCGGAGGCTCTGGCACCCAGGATCGTGATGAATTCCTCGACCGCTCGCTGCGCGGCACCACGGTGATCACACAGGGTTCCATCCAGGTCGAACCCCACCGCGCGAAAGTCGACCATGTTGTCACGATATCGCCGAGCCCCGTCGTGAAGCGCACGCAGTGCGGCCGGCAAGAGACGGTACCTAGGTGACCGGGCGGATCAGCACGAGCCAGGCGCCGATGACGCAGCCGACGAACCCGACGATCGCGGCGACGAAAAGGATGTACAGGCTCGCCACCACGCCGAACAGGAGACCGACACCGCTCAGGCCGATCAACACCGCCGTGGTCACGTTCGGGTTGACGCGGTCGATGATGCGTTCGAGAGGGTCGGTGGTTCCCTGCTGTTTTGCGCGCCGGTTCAACAGGATCAGTGCGGTCGCGATCGCCAACGCGGCGACGATGAGTTCAACGCCGAGCACCCACGGGTGCGGGTTCGGCAGAGCGACCATGATGCTCGTGCAGAGCAAACCCACCAGGATCGCCAGGATCTGACCGACCCGTGCTCGCAGGGCCTTCGACTGCGAGATGAGGTCGGTGCGGATGGAGACCGCGACGAAGAGAAGCCCGACGAGCGCGGCCGCGCCGCCGCCGGTGATGACGGCGTAGTTGCTCCAGGCTTCCATTCTTGGAACGTACACCCCGATCGGCTGACGCTCGTGCCGACCCGGTGTGCATGGCCGTGACTGGGCGAGAAGCGGATGGGCTGCTGGGTGGTGACCGTCGGCAGCGCCCTCGACGTTGCTGTGGCAACATGTCGGCGTGGACGGGATCGAAATCAGGCGGGCGACCGAGGCGGACCTGCGGGCGGCTGCCGCGTTGCGGTGGGCGTGGGTGGTCGAGGGCAAGGGCGCGACACCCGACGGGGATCGCGATGACTTCGTGGAGCATTTCGTGGGCTGGG
>JBEVGK010000151.1:0-6081 GCA_040511795.1 Lacisediminihabitans sp.
GGGTCAGTCAACGAGCACCGCCAGCCGTTCCGCGCGCTCGAGCGCGGAGTCCTGAAGCGACGTCACGTCGAAGCTGTTCGCGGTCGCCGCGATGGACGCGACCGCAGCACCCAGCTGCGCGATCGTGGTGAACAGGGGCAGGTCGGCGGCGACGGCGGCCGCGCGGATCTCGTAGCCGTCGGCGCGCGCTGCTCGACCGCTCGGGGTGTTGATCACGATGTCCACCTCGCCACGGTTGATCAGGTCGACGATCGAGGGCTCCCCCGCCAATGTCGCCTCACCCTGATCGTACTTGCGCACGACCGTGGCGCCGATGCCGTTGCGGCTGAGCACCTCGGCGGTGCCGATCGTGCCGAGGATCTCGAAACCGAGCTGCTGCAGACGGAGCACCGGAAGGATGATCGCGCGCTTGTCGCGATCGGCGACCGAGACGAACACCGAGCCGCTGGTCGGCAACCCACCGTACGCGGCCTCCTGGCTCTTGGCGAAGGCCGTCGGGAAGTCCGCGTCGATGCCCATGACCTCGCCGGTGGAACGCATCTCCGGGCCGAGCACCGAATCAACGATCAGGCCGTCCTTGGTGCGGAAGCGCTTGAACGGCAGCACGGCCTCTTTGACCGCGACCGGCGAATCCATCGGCACGACCGAGCCGTCGGCCTCGGGCAGCATCCCGCTCTCGACCAGGGAACGGATGCTCTCGCCCACCATGATCAGGGAGGCCGCCTTGGCGATCGGCAGCCCGAGCGCCTTCGCGACGAAGGGCACCGTGCGTGATGCTCGCGGGTTCGCCTCGAGCACGTAGAGCACGCCCGCACCGATGGCGAACTGCACGTTGATGAGTCCGCGCACTCCCACGCCCTCGGCGATGGCGCGGGTGGCCTCGACGACGCGGGCGATCTGCTCGCGGCCGAGGGTGACCGGCGGGAGGGTGCAGCTGGAGTCGCCGGAGTGGATGCCGGCCTCCTCGATGTGCTCCATCACGCCGCCGACGTAGAGCTCCGTGCCGTCGTACAGCGCGTCGATGTCGATCTCGATCGCGTCGTCGAGGAAGCGGTCGACCAGCAGCGGGTGGTCTGCACCGACGATGCCCTGATCGGCGATCCGATCGAAGTAGTCGTCGAGCGAGGGGCTGTCGTAGACGATCTCCATGCCGCGTCCGCCGAGCACGTAGGAGGGACGCACGAGCACGGGGTAGCCGATCTCCTCGGCCACCGCGACGGCACCCGCGGAGTCGAAGGCCGTGCCGTTGCGTGGTGCCACCAGCCCCGCGGCATCCAGGATCCCCTGGAACAGTCCACGCTCCTCGGCCAGGTCGATCGCCTCCGGCGTGGTGCCGAGGATGGTGACGCCCGCCGCCTTGAGCCCCTTGGCGAGCCCGAGAGCGGTCTGGCCGCCGAGCTGCACGACGACGCCGACCAGCTCGCCGCTCTGGCTCTCCGCGTGGATGACCTCGAGCACGTCCTCCAGCGTGAGCGGCTCGAAGTAGAGCCGGTCACTGGTGTCGTAGTCGGTCGAGACCGTCTCCGGGTTGCAGTTGATCATGATGGTCTCGTAGCCAGCCTCGGAGAGGGCGAAGCTCGCCTGCACGCAGGAGTAGTCGAACTCGACGCCCTGCCCGATGCGGTTCGGGCCGGAGCCCAGGATGACGACCTTGCGGCGATCGCTCGGCCGCACCTCCGACTCGAGGTCATAGCTCGAGTAGTGGTACGGGGTCAGGGCCGGGAACTCGCCCGCGCAGGTGTCGACGGTCTTGAACACCGGTCGAACACCGAAGGAGTGACGGATGCTGCGCACCTCTGCCTCGTCCAGGCCCCGAAGCTCCGCGATCTGCACGTCGCTGAAGCCGTGGTCTTTCGCCAGCCGCAGGATCCGCTCGTCCAGCTCGTGGAAGGAGCCGATCTCCTCGGCGACCTCGTTGATCAACACGATCTGGTCGATGAACCACGGGTCGATCTTGGTGGACTCGAAGACCTCCTCGATCGTGGCCCCCGCGCGCAGCGCCTGCTGCACGGTGACGATGCGACCATCGGTCGGGACCGAGGCCTTCGCGAGCAGCGCCGCCTTGTCGCCCGGAACGCCGTGCCAGTGGAAGCTGGAGCCGCGCTTCTCGAGCGAGCGCAGCGCCTTCTGCAGCGCGGTGGAGTAGTTGCGACCGATGGCCATCGCCTCGCCGACCGACTTCATGGTGGTGGTGAGGGTGGCATCCGCCGCAGGGAACTTCTCGAAGGCGAAGCGCGGCACCTTCACCACGACGTAGTCGAGGGTCGGCTCGAAGCTCGCGGGGGTGACCTTGGTGATGTCGTTCGGGATCTCGTCGAGGCGGTAACCGATGGCGAGCTTCGCCGCGATCTTGGCGATCGGGAAGCCGGTGGCCTTCGACGCGAGTGCCGAGGAGCGCGAGACGCGCGGGTTCATCTCGATCACGATGACGCGCCCGTTGGACGGGTCGATGGCGAACTGGATGTTGCAGCCGCCGGTGTCCACGCCGACGGCGCGGATGATGTCGATGCCGATGTCGCGCAGGTTCTGGTACTCGCGGTCGGTGAGCGTCAGCGCGGGAGCGACGGTGATCGAGTCACCGGTGTGCACGCCGACCGGGTCGACATTCTCGATCGAGCAGACGACCACCGTGTTGTCGGAGGTGTCGCGCATCAGCTCGAGCTCGTATTCCTTCCAGCCGAGGATCGACTCCTCGAGCAGCACCTCGCTGGTCGGGCTCTGGTGCAGGCCGTCGGTGACGATCCGGATGAGCTCCTCCGGCGTATAGGCGAAGCCCGAGCCGAGCCCACCCATGGTGAACGACGGGCGCACCACCAGCGGATACCCGAGGTCTGCGGCGAAGCCGACCGCCTCCTCGACGGTGTGGGCGATGTGGGAGCGGGCGACATCCGCACCCGCGTCCAGCACCAACTGCTTGAAGATCTGGCGATCCTCGCCCTTGTTGATCGCCTCGAAGTTGGCGCCGATCAGCTCGACGTCGTACTTCTCCAGAATGCCGTGGTGGTGCAGCTGGATGGCCGCGTTGAGCGCGGTCTGCCCGCCCAGGGTCGGCAGGATGGCATCCGGCTTCTCCTTGGCGATGATGGTCTCGATGACCTCCCAGGTGATCGGCTCGACGTAGGTGGCGTCGGCGAAGTCGGGGTCGGTCATGATGGTGGCCGGGTTGGAGTTGATCAGGATGACCCGGATGCCCTCCTCGCGCAGGGCGCGGCAGGCCTGGGTTCCCGAGTAGTCGAACTCGGCGGCCTGACCGATGACGATCGGGCCGGAGCCGATGACGAGGACGGAGTGGATGTCGTCGCGCTTGGGCATTAGTTGGCTTCACTTTCGGGGGACTCGGCCTTGAAGGCCTTCGCGACGACGATCAGGTCGCGGAACCGGTCGAACAGGTAGTTGGCGTCGTGGGGGCCCGCAGCGGCCTCCGGGTGGTACTGCACCGAGAAGGCGGGGATGTCGAGGGCGTTGAGGCCCTCCACCACGTCGTCGTTGAGGTTGACGTGGCTCACCTCGACCCGGCCGAAGCCGGCGGGCGACTCGAACGGGCCGTCGAGCGGCGCCTGCACCGCGAAGCCGTGGTTGTGCGAGGTGATCTCGACCTTGCCCGTGGTCTTGTCGACCACAGGCTGGTTGATGCCGCGGTGGCCGAAGGGCAGCTTGTAGGTGTCGAGGCCGAGGGCCCGGCCGAGCAGCTGGTTGCCGAAGCAGATTCCGAAGAACGGCAGCCCGGCGCGCAGGCCGGCCTGCAGCAGCTCGACGTGCTGATCGGATGCCGCGGGGTCACCGGGTCCGTTCGAGAAGAACAGCGCGCTCGGCTTCAGCTCCAGAAGCTCTTCGGCCGTGACGGACTGTGGCAGCACCACGACCTCGAGGCCGCGCGCGGCCAGGTAGCGCAGGGTCGACTCCTTGACGCCGAGGTCGAGCACCGCGACGGTGCCGACCTTCTCGCCATCCGCCGCGATCACGCGACGCTCTGTCACCGAGACCTCGCCGGAGAGGTTCTGTCCGGCCATCTCGGCCCCGGCGCGCACGATGGCGAGCTGCTCGTCGGCGCTGAGTTCGGCGTCCGGCCCCGAGAAGATTCCGGCGCGCATCACACCGGCATCGCGCAGGCGCAGGGTCGCGGCCCGAGTGTCGATGCCGCTGATGCCGACGATTCCCTCGGCGACCAGCTGGTCGTCGAGACTGCCGTTGGCGCGGTAGTTGGAGACCACCCGGGATGGATCGCGCACGACGAAGCCCTCGACCCAGATGCGGCGGGACTCCGGGTCCTCGTCGTTGACACCGGTGTTGCCGATGTGCGGCGCGGTCATGATGACGATCTGACCCGCGTAGGAGGGGTCGGTGATGGTCTCCTGGTAGCCGGTCATGCCGGTGGTGAAGACCGCCTCGCCGAGGCGTCGGCCGCGCGCCCCATAGGCGTGGCCGGTGTAGCGGGTGCCGTCCTCGAGGACGAAGAATGCCGGGTCGAAGCGACTCATGATGCCTTTCCGGGCGTGGCCTCGGCGGGAACGAGTCCCGCGATGGCGTCGATCAGGGGGGTGAGGTCCGCGGTGTCGGTCACGCGGAAGAAGGAGTCGACGTCGGTCGGCGTCGTGCCGGGGAGGGTCCAGGCGATGACCACCAGTCCCCCGGTTTCGACGACGCGGTCGATGGTGAATGTTGCGCGCTCCACGGCGCGCAGAGCGTGCGACGGGACGAACACCTCGGGCGTGCCCGCGATGCCCAGGATCACGCCGGTGGTGGTGACCGTGATCGTCGCGCGTCCGCGGAAGCCGAGGCCGCGCACCGCCACGCGGTTCAGCGGTTCGTTCGCGAGCGTCGTGGCGGCGTAGAAGGCCTCGACGCTCAGAAGTGCGGCTCCGGGGTCTGCCGGGACCACATCCGGGGCGCCCAGGGAGGACTGTCGACGCCGACGGGCCCGCCAGCCGAGCACCATGCCGGCGAGGGCGAGCAGGATGACGATGACGATGATCGTGGTCGATGTTGTCCTATCCACGGACGCTCACCGCCCCCGCGATACCCGCGACGGTTTCCGCATCCACGAGTTCCCCATCGCGCACCGTGAGATAGCCGCGGTGCACGGTGGTCAGCACGCGGCCGGGGAGCGGCATCGACAGGAACGGCGAGTTGACGCCCTTGCCGTGCAGGTCGTCCACCCCGAAGATGCGGCTGGCACTCGGGTCGTAGAGCGTGAACTCCGCAGGGGCACCGACGGCGATGCCGAACTCGTAGCCGGGAACCAGTCCGATCTCGGCCGGCACCCGCGACAGCACCCGGGCGACGTCGTGCCAGCCGAGCATGCCCGTGTCGACGACGGATGCCTGCACGACGCTGAGCGCGGACTCGAGTCCGACCATGCCGAAGGCGGCGGCCTGCCACTCGCAGTCCTTCGCCTCGACCGGGTGCGGGGCGTGATCGGTGGCGACGATGTCGATGGTTCCGTCGGCGAGCCCGGCGCGGAGGGCGAGCACGTCCTCCTCGCGGCGCAGCGGCGGGTTGACCTTGTAGCGCGAGTCGTAGCTGGAGACCAACTGCTCGGTCAGCAGCAGGTGGTGCGGGGTGACCTCGGCGGTGACGTCGATGCCGCGGGCCTTCGCCCAGCGCACCACCTCGACCGACCCCGCCGTGGAGAGGTGGCAGATGTGCAGGCGCGCCCCGACGTGCTGGGCGAGCAGCACGTCGCGGGCGATGATCGACTCTTCGGCCACGGCGGGCCAGCCCGCGAGACCGAGCTCACCCGACAGGGTGCCCTCGTTCATCTGCGCGTCCTCGGTGAGCCGCGGCTCCTGGGCGTGCTGCGCGATCACCCCGCCGAACGTGCTGACGTATTCGAGCGCGCGACGCATGAGCAGGGGGTCGGAGACGCACTTGCCGTCGTCGGAGAAGACGCGCACCCGTGCCCGACTGCCGGCCATGGCGCCGATCTCGCTGAGCTGCTGCCCCTCGAGGCCGACGGTGCGGGCGCCGCTGGGGCGCCCCGTGCCGTCGCCGGCCTCCGCCCCGCGGCGCTGCCCCTGCTCCACGACCCCGGGGGTGGGGGACACCGGCGAGGTGTTCGCCATGGCATGCACCGTGGTGAAG
>JBEVGK010000152.1:0-4627 GCA_040511795.1 Lacisediminihabitans sp.
CTCCACTGCTGTGCTGGCTCTCACTGCTGTGCTGGCTCTCACTGCTGTGCTGGCTCTCACTGCCGTGCTGAGCGTCGTTCTGGGGTGTGTTCGAACCCGTCGGGTCCGAATACAGGGGCGTGCTCATAGGAGAAAAACCCTACCGTGGGCGACTGACACTGCCGCACCCCACCGCGGTTGGCGCCCGCCGCAGCGAAGGAGCATGCTTGTTGCATGAGCCAGAAGCACCCGTGGTCCCGGTACGTCGCCATCGGCGACTCGTTCACAGAGGGCATCGGAGATCCTGAGCCGCAGAGCCCGGGCGGCTACCGTGGCTGGGCCGACCGCGTCGCCGAGGTGCTGAGCGACCAGAACGACGAGTTCTCCTACGCCAACCTGGCGATCCGGGGCCGTTTGCTCCAGCAGATCCTCGACGAGCAGGTGGACGCCGCCCTCGAATTGCGCCCCGACCTGATCACGATCTCGGCCGGTGGCAACGACATCATCCGCCCGAACACCGATCCGGACGAGGTCGCTTCGCGCTTGGAGAGCGGGGTGGAGAAGCTGCGCTCCAACGGTGCCACCGTCGTGCTGTTCAACGGGCCGGACATCGGCATGACCCCGGTGATGCGCCGTATCCGGGGCAAGGTGGCGATCTACAACGAGAACCTGCGCGCCATCGCTCTGCGCCATGACCTGGTAGTGGCCGACATGTGGGCCCTGCGCGAACTGAAGGACACGCGGATGTGGGCGCCCGACCGCCTGCACTTCTCCCCCATCGGCCACACCACGATCGCCCGCATGGTGCTCGACTCGCTGAACGTGAAGAACGAGCTGGAGCCGTACAACCCCGAACCGCTGCCCAAGGTCCCGTGGCGGCAGGCGCGCACGGAGGACATGGGGTGGGCGCGCGAGTACCTGGTGCCGTGGGTGATCCGGCGCATCCGTCATCAATCCTCGGGCGACGGGGTGAGCGCCAAGCGCCCGGTGGTGGCGCCGTACCGCAACACCTCGCTGTAGGCGGAACAGCGAAAAGCCCGGATCTGAGATCCGGGCTTGTGTTCGTGCTGTGCCGTGCTCTACCGGCCGACCGTGCTACCGGCCGAACTGCATGGCAGCGGGGCAGTCGAACGGACGGTTCGCCGAGAGGCCGACCTGGTTGAGGTAGCGCGTCACGATGCCGTACGACTCGGTGAGGGTCGTCTCGGTGTACAGGATCTTGTGGGTGGCGCAGTACTCCTTGACGATCTCCTGCGCACGGGCGAGGTGCGGACGGGGCATGTTCGGAAACAGGTGGTGCTCGATCTGATAGTTGAGGCCGCCCATGTAGCTGTCCATCAACCAGTTGCCCGAGATGTTGCGCGAGGTCAGCACCTGTCGGCGCAGGAAGTCGACCTTGCTGTCGTGCGGCAGGATCGGCATGCCGGTGTGGTTCGGGGCGAAGGATGCCCCCATGTACACGCCGAAGACCGCGAGCTGCACGCCGATGAAGGCGAAGGCCATGCCGAGCGGAAGGCAGAGGAAGACCACCGCGAGATAGGCGCCGATGCGGGTCGTGAGCATGGTGATCTCGAGCCAACGCTTGTCGACCTTGCCCTTGCCGAAGACGGTGAGGAAGCCGTGACGGTGCAGGTTGACGCCTTCGAAGACGAGCACCGGAAAGAAGAAGTAGCCCTGGCGGCGGGTGAACCAGGCGTAGATGCCGGTGGCCTTCGCCGCATCGACCTCTTGGAATGAGATGAAGTCCCGCTCGATGTCGGTGTCTTTACCGATCACGTTGGGGTTGGCGTGGTGGCGACTGTGCTTGGTCATCCACCACGAGTAGCTGATGCCGACGAAGAGGTTGGCCAGTGTGCGGCCGGCGACGTCGTTCATCTTGCCCGAGGCGAAGACCTGACGGTGCGAGGCCTCATGGGCGAGGAAGGCGAACTGGGTGAGGATGATGCCGAGCACTCCGGCGATGAGAAGCTGGAACCAGCTGTCGCCGAGCAGGATGAAGCCGGTGACCGCTCCGCCGAGTGCGACGAGCATGATGCCGAAGATCATGCCGTAGAACGATGTGCGGCGGTTCAGCAGGCCCGCGTCGCGCACGGTGCGCAAGAGGGCTGAGTACTCCGTCGTCGGGTTGGCGCGAGCGCCGCCCGGACGGGTCTTCGTGAAGGTGACGACGGGGGCGGTGATGGTTGCAGTCGAGCCGCCCGAATGAGCGGCAGCGAGAGAATCAGACACGGAACCTCGATTCGGAAGTGACTTCCCAGTCGGGGTAGCAGAGAGAGCAGGTGCTCCGGTACAGATGGCTCAACCCTAGGGGTACATGCTGTGAGAGCTATGCATATATTCCCCAAAGAGAATGGGTGTCGCGGTCAGCCACCGAGACCGAACGGGTGAAGCAGACGCCACCCTGCTCCGGGATCCTCGGTTGTCGCGCTGAAGGCCAGCGGCACGGTGATCGTGTTCTTCCCGACCGTGAAGACGGCCTCGCCCGCCTCCTCCCCGCGCGCCGCCAACCGGATGTCGGGTGCCGACACCACGGACGACACCGGAGTGTTCGACCACACCACCACTTTCGCGGTCCTGGTCGCTACCGCGCTCGTCCGCGCCGACCAGCTGGTGCGGTAGCCGGCGAACTCCTGCCCCTTCGTCGCCAGCGTGATCTCGTGGAAGCCGCTCGCGATCGATCGCAGAAGGCTGGTGACCGCCGGGTACAGGGTGTCATGATCGGCGGCACCCAGCACTACACCGATGATCGTCACCGTGCTCGATCCCACCTTCTGGCGGGACGCGAAGAGCAGGCTGGAGCCGATGTTCTCCAGTGTGCCGGTCTTGATTCCGACGACCCCCTCGGATCCGAGCAGTTGGTTGGTGTCTGTGATCGTCCCGACCTCCGGCAGGGTGAGTGTGGGGGTGTCGACGATGTCGGAGATCACCGGATCTGCCATCGCCAGCCTGCCGAGCGTCACCAGATCGGTGGCGGTGCTGGTGTTCGCCGGATTGATTCCGGTCGGTTCCACCACCGTGGTGTTGGTCATGCCGTGCGCGGTCAGCCAGGTCTTGGTCGCGGCGACATAGGCAGCCTCCGTGCCGTAGGCCCAGTCGGCAACGGCCTCCGCGTAGTTGTTCGCCGAGGCGATCAGCGTCACCTGGAGCATCTCGAGCTCCGACATGCTGGCTCCCGCTGGCATCGGCTTCACCGTCCCGCGCAGCGCGAGGTATTTCGAGTACAGCGCGCGGTCTGACGCGCTGAACGCGACCTCGGGACCGTCAGAGCCCGTGGCCAGCGGCTTCGCCTCCAGCACCACCAGCGCAGTGATGATCTTCGTGATGCTCGCCATGGGCAGCGCATCGCTGGTGCCGGTGACCGACAGCAGCTCGGGATAGCCGACCGCGCCGAAGGCGCTGGCGCCGAAACCGGGCCAGGCCGGCTGTGCCGCCGCCGCCCGCAGGGATGGCTGCGCAGCCACCGTCCTATGAGCAACGCTGAGCGGCGCCAGCAGGCTGAAGGGGAGGTAGAGCACGAGAGCGAGCACGACGAGGGCCGCCGCTCCCACGGCGATGCGCCGGCGGCGGTACTGCTGTCGGCGGCTCGGTGGCCGCGCCGGCGCGCGAGCGGGTATCTCGGTCAGCGTTTCGCTCATTCGCTCATGCGCTCGCGCGGAGCGCCCACAGCGCGACGGCGCTGGCGGAGGCGACATTGAGCGAGTCGACGCCATGCAGCATCGGGATGGTGACGACGGAGTCGGCGGCGTGGATGGCGTCACGACTCAGCCCATCGCCCTCAGAGCCGAGCAGGAGTGCGACCTTGTCCGGCGCATCCGCGGCAAAGGCACCGAGATCGACGGCGTCGTCGGAGAGCGCGAGCGCGGCGATGTGGAACCCCGCCCGGTGCAGGATGTCCGCACCCTCCGGCCATTCCGGAATCCGGGTCCACGGCACCTGCAGTACTGTTCCCATGCTCACCCGCACGCTGCGGCGGTAGAGCGGGTCGGCACAGCGCGGGGTGACCAGCACGGCATCGGCGCCGATCCCCGCCGCTGCGCGGAAGATCGCCCCGACATTGGTGTGGTCGACGATGTCCTCGATCACGACGACGCGGCGGGCTCCGGCGATCACCTCGGCCGCGGGGCGCAGCTCCGGGCGATGCATCGAGGCGAGAGCGCCCCGGTGCAGGTTGTACCCGGTGAGCTGCTCGAGCAGCGCGGCGGAGCCGACATAGACCGGGGTGTCTGACGCCGCCAGGAGCTTCTCGACATCCGGAAGCCACTGCTCCTGCAGCAGGACGGATCGGGGGCGGTGTCCGGCGGCGAGAGCACGACCGATCACCTTGGTCGACTCGGCGATGTAGAGGCCGCCGGCCGGTTCGCTGACCCGGCGCAGCGCCACGTCGGTGAGCCGCGAGTAGTCCGCGAGCGCGGGGTCGTCGAGGTCGTCGATGTGGATGATGTGCATTGTTCTCCCCGGCCCCGTGCCGCTGGCGACAGTCGTGGACGACCGATCTGCAGCAATCGGAAACATATCCGAAAACTCCGGTGTTTAGGCTGAAGACACCGCGCGAGCGGGGAGATGAGGACGACATGGCGACGGACATTCCTGTGCAGCCGCGCGCGTCCAGTTCCTGGGCGCCCGCCGCCACCACCGAACTCGACGCCGC
>JBEVGK010000153.1:0-5990 GCA_040511795.1 Lacisediminihabitans sp.
TGCTCGGCCGCAAGCAGATCCTGGAGGTGCACGGCAAGGGCAAGCCCCTGGCCGCCAGCGTCGACCTCGAGGTGCTCGCCCGCAAGACGCCCGGCTTCACCGGTGCGGACCTCGCCAACGTGCTCAACGAGGCAGCGCTGCTCACCGCGCGCTCGAACGCCCAGCTCATCGACAACCGCGCCCTGGACGAGGCCGTGGACCGGGTCATGGCGGGCCCGCAGCGCCCCCCCGGGGTGAGGCGCCACCAGCAGAAGCTTATCCCCGCGTACCCCGTGGGCGGTCACCCCCTCGTCGCCACCGCGATGAACAACACCGACCCGGTGACCAAGATCACGATCCTGCCGCGCGGCCGCGCCCTCGGCTACACGATGGTGATGCCGGTCGAGGATCGCTACTCGGTCAGCCGCAACGAGCTGCTCGACCAGCTCGCCTACGCGATGGGTGGCCGCGTCGCCGAGGAGGTCGTGTTCCACGACCCCACCACCGGCGCGTCGAACGACATCGAGAAGGCCACGTCCACCGCGCGCAAGATGGTCACCGAGTTCGGCATGAGCGCCAACATCGGCTCGGTCAAGCTCGGCTCCGGTTCGGGCGACATGTGGCTCGGTCGTGACATGGGCAGCCAGCGCGACTACTCCGAGCGTGTCTCCGAGCAGGTCGACGACGAGGTGCGCGCCCTCATCGAGAACGCGCACAACGAGGCCTGGCAGGTCCTCAACGAGAACCGCGACATCCTCGACCGTCTGGCTACCGCGCTACTCGAGAAGGAGACCCTCGACCAGCACGAGCTGGCCGAGATCTTCAAAGACGTGAAGAAGCTGCCCGAGCGCCCGCAGTGGCTCTCCAGCGACAAGCGTCCCGTCTCGGCGCTTCCCGCGGTGGCGATGCCGTCCAAGGCCCCGATCGACGAGGGGGTCGTCGACGGCGGCGTCTCGTCGGAGCCCACCAAGAAGGCTCGCGCTCCGCGTCCGCGCAAGCGCCCCGATATCGCCACTGCGTAGCGCGCCCGTGGCAGACCCCGTATCCCCACGGACCGGTTCCCCAGGGATCGACACCGCGCGCATCGAGGCTGCAGTGCTCGAGATCCTCGCCGCCATCGGCGAGGATCCGGCACGTCCGGGGCTGGAATCGACGCCCCGGCGTGTGGCAGAGGCGTACACGGAATTCTTCGCCGGCGTCGGGGTCGACACTGACGGTCTGCTCGGCGACAGCGAGATCGCCGACGAGTCGGGCGAGCTGGTGATCGTGCGCGGAATCGAATTCCGGTCGGTCTGCGAGCACCATCTCCTGCCGTTCCTCGGCACGGCGCATGTCGCCTACGCACCGGGGGATCACGTCGTCGGGCTCGGCAGCATCGCCCGCCTGGTCGACACGATCGCCGCGCGCCCGCAGCTGCAGGAGCGCCTCACCGATGAGATCGCAAATGCCCTGGTGTTGGGGTTGGGCGCTCGCGGGGTGCTGGTGGTCCTCGACGCCGTGCACGGCTGCGTCACCACGCGCGGGGCGCGGCAGCCGGGCAGCTCCACCGTGACGCTCGCGAGCCGAGGCATCCTCTCCGATGCGGCGGCGCGGGCGGAGGCGATCGCGCTGATCGGTGTCGCACCGTGATCTCCGAGGTGGTGTCGCTGCGGCCGTACCGGCCGATCAGCCCCTCGCGTCCGCGGGTGATGGGTGTGCTCAACATCACCCCCGACTCCTTCAGCGATGGCGGAGAGTTCGTCAGCCTCGACGACGCGATCCAGCGTGGGGTGGAACTCACCCGGGCGGGAGCGCAGCTGATCGACGTCGGCGGCGAGTCCACCAGGCCCGGAGCCGAACGCGTCCCGATCCGTCAGGAGCAGCTCCGCGTGCTGCCGGTCATCCGCGGTCTGGTCGATCGCGGCATCGCCGTGAGCGTCGACACCATGAACGCCGCCACCGCCTATGCCGCGGCCGAGGCGGGGGCCGTGGTCATCAACGACGTCTCCGGCGGACTCGCCGACGAGAGCATGCGGCGGGTCGCCGCCGAGACCGGGCTGTACTTCCTCGCCATGCACTGGCGCGGTCCGAGTGCGACGATGGCGGCACGGGCACAGTACGGTGACGTGGTGCACGACGTCCGCGAAGAACTCAAGTCCCGCGTCGCCGAACTCATCGTGAGCGGGGTGCGGCCAGACCGCATCATCCTCGATCCCGGTATCGGGTTCGCCAAGACCGCGGAACAGAACTGGCGTCTGCTCGCCCACCTGCGGGCGGTCGAGAGCATCGGCTACCCCGTGCTGATCGGCGTCTCGCGCAAACGCTTCCTCGGCTCCCTGCTGCCGGAGGGCGCATCGCCCAAGCAGCGCGACCCCGCCACCGCCACCATCAGTGCTCTCGCCGCTCAGGCCGGGGTCTGGGGCGTGCGGGTGCACGACGTCGCCGGTACCCGGGCCGCGCTCGACGTCTGGGAGGCGATGCAACCGTGACCGACCTCGACCAGATCAGCCTCACCGGCCTGCGCGCCTTCGCGCACCACGGCGTCTTCGAGCACGAACGCCGCGACGGGCAGCAGTTCATCATCGACGTCACGGTGTTCCTCGACACGGCGGCCGCGGGCGCCGCCGATGACCTCGACAAGACCATCCACTACGGCGTCCTCGCCGAAGAGGTGGTCGCGGTCGTCGAGGCGAATCCGGTCGATCTGATCGAGACCGTGGCGCAACGGATAGCGGATGCCGTGCTCGCGCACCCCGCGGCGCACAGCACACGCGTCACGCTGCACAAGCCCAGTGCCCCCATCACGGTGCCCTTCGACGATGTCGCCATCACCATCATGAGGGGACGGCCGCAGTGAGGACCCGAGTCGTGCTGCCCGCGGTGATCGCGCTCGGGTCGAATCTCGGCGACCGCGAAGACAACCTGCGGGCGGCGGTGGCCGAGATCGCCGCCATCGACGGGGTGACGGTTGTCGCGGCATCCGGCATCGTGGAATCCCACGCCTGGAAGCCCGCCGGCGTCGACGAGGACGCGCCGAACTACCTGAACGCCGTGCTGCTGGTGCGCAGCGCCCTGCTGCCGGAGCAGCTGCTCGATGAACTGAACCGCATCGAAACAGAGCACGGCCGGGTGCGCGCAGAGCGCTGGGGCGATCGCACGCTCGACCTCGACATCGTCACATTCGGCGCCATGCGCATCTCGAGCGACCGGCTCACCCTTCCGCACCCGCGGGCCTGGCAGCGACCGTTCGTGATTGTGCCGTGGCTGCAGGTGGAGCCGGGAGCCCGGCTCGCCGATCACGGGCCGATCGTGGAGCTGGCCGCGGCGACCTCCGACGAGGTCTGGCCGTACGAGGCGAACCCGCTCTGGAATACAGGAGACACCGCGTGAAGCGAACCGCACCACTGACCGTCGTCCTCGTCGCCATCGGCGGCGGGGTGCTCGGCGCGCTGCTGGAACTCGCGCTCACCGTGGTGGGCAGGCCGATCGTGACCCTGCCGCTGACCCTCGCCCTGGCCCTGGCGGCCATCGGGGCGATCGTGGTGTCGCTGGCGGTGCCCATCCGGCGGGTGACCCTGCGCAAGTCCACCGGTCCCGTCGACCCGTACTATGCCACCCGCGTGCTCGTGCTGGCCAAGGCCAGCGCCGTCATCGGTGCCCTCATCGCCGGGGTGGGGGCGGGCGTGACCGTGTACCTGCTCACCCGTTCCGTCACCCCGGTAAACTCCATCCTGTCGGCCGTGGCCACCATCATCGGTGCCGGAATCCTCCTGGCCGGCGGTCTCATCGCCGAGCACATGTGCACCGTGCCGCCGGATGACGATGATGACGACGACCAGGGCAAGAAGGCGATCAGGGTCAGACCCTGACCTCGGCTTGGCCAGATGCAACGGGAGCTCCACGTGACAGACCGACTCGACCTTCCCGCCACCGAATGGCGTCGTGTCTCGCCGAAGCTGGTGGTCGTGGAACTGGTGAGCTGGGGGCTGACGCTGCTGGTCGCCGCCGCAGCCGCCGTCGTGTTCTTCGTCGTCGTGCACATCTGGTGGACGGGCATCGTCGCGGCGGTCTTCGCGATCGTGGCGCTCGTGAACGTCATCATCGTGCCGCGCCGCGTGCGAGCCATCGGGTACCAGCTCCGCGAAGACGACCTGCTGCTGCGTCGCGGCATCATGTGGCTCCGTTTCGTCGCGGTGCCCTACGGGCGGATGCAGCTGGTCGACATCAACCGCGGCCCCGTGGCGCGCGCGCTCGGCCTCAGCGAGCTCAAGTTCGTGACAGCGGCAGCCTCCGCCGGGGTCACCATCCCCGGGCTGCCGGAGTCCGAGGCCGATGAGCTGCGCGACCGACTCGTGGCCCTGGCCGAGACGCGACGGGCGGGCCTGTGACGGATTCGTCCGCGCGGCGGGAGCCGCAGGCATCCGTTGCGGTCACGCCGACCGCGGGGCGTCTGGCCGACGGTGAGTGGCACCGCCTGCACCCGGCCTCGCCGCTCCTGCGCGGCGGAATCGTGCTCATCGCGGTTCTCGGCTTCGTGGTCTCGAATCTTCGGGAGCGGCTGGTCGAGGTCTTCCTTCCGCAGTACGGCGGCGGCGATCAGGGCGACCCGGTGCAGTACGTGCTCGAGCATGGCATCATCCTGCAGGTGCTCGCCGTGATCGCCGGTGTGCTGGTGCTGCTCATCGCCGGCTTCTACGTGTCGTGGCGGATGCACAGCTTCCGCATCACGAACGAGGTGGTGGAGGTGCGCTCGGGCATCCTGTTCCGCACCAATCGCAAGGCGCGGCTCGACCGCATCCAGGGAATCAACATCGTGCGCCCCTTCTTCGCCCGCCTGTTCGGCGCCTCGAAGCTCGAGATCAGTCAGGCCGGCCACGACGCGAACGTGCAGCTCTCCTATCTCGGCACGTCGGCGGCGGATGAGCTGCGGCGCGAGATCCTGCGTCTCGCCTCCGGCAGTCGGGCGGCAGCGCAACCCGCGGTGCAGAACCCCGGTCAGAGCGTGATCGACCGCCGGATGAACGAGTTCCTCGCCTCGGAGCATGACCCGGGCACACCGCCCGAGTCGATCGTCACCATTCATCTCGGGCGTCTGCTCGGTTCGATGCTGCTCGGCAACGGCATGATCATCGCCCTTGTCGTGATCGCCGCGATCGTCGTCTGGATCTCCCGCACCGGCAACTTCTTCGTGCTCGTCTTCGCCCTGCCGAGCGCGCTCGGCTTCTTCAGCTACTACGTGCGTCGGTTCACGCGGTCGCTGCGGTACAGCATCTCGGGTACCCCCGACGGCGTGCGGGTGGGTTTCGGTCTGCTGTCGACCACCAGCGAGACTCTCCCGCCCGGCCGCATCCATTCGATCGAGGTCTCGCAGTCGCTGCTCTGGCGCCCCTTCGGCTGGTGGGAGGTGCGGGTCAACCGCGCCGGCCACTCGAACACCCGCGGCGCCGACAACCAGGCCAACACCACGCTGCTGCCGGTCGGCAATCTCGCCGAGGTCACCCGGGTGCTCGAACTGCTGCTGCCCGAGCTGGTCGGCGCAGAGTCGGTCACCATGATCGAGCGCGGCCTGCGGTCCCGCGGCGGCGATGACGGCTTCGAGAACTCGCCCCGGCGGGCGGCCTGGCTGCGTCCCCTCTCGTGGCGGCGCAACGGCTTTCTGGTCACGCCCGGTTCCTTCGTGCTGCGCACGGGGGCGATCTGGCGCAAGTTCATCGTGGTGCCGCAGCCGCGCCTGCAGAGCGTCGCGCTCAGTCAGGGACCGGTGCTCAGGATGTTGCGGCTCGCCGACATCCACCTGCACACGGTCACGGGGCCGATCCGCGCTCACCTCGATGCGGTGGACCAGGATCGCGCGCTCGCCTTCTTCACCACCGTCGCCGATGCGGCGGTACGCGCGCAGGAATCGGACACCTCGCACCGCTGGCGCTCTGGCGACGACAGGGCGGACGGGGGAGCGGCATGACCGAGCGCACGGGACGCCTCGGTGTCGGCATCATCGGTGCGGGGCACGTCGGGCCGGTGCTCGGCGCGGC
>JBEVGK010000154.1:0-3904 GCA_040511795.1 Lacisediminihabitans sp.
CACCCAGTGGGGCGTCTCCGGCGGCAACGTCTACGGCAAGCTCAAAGACCTGGAAGTTGATGCCACCATCGGTTTCACCATCTGGTCGTCGGTCAAGGCCAAGCTTCCCAACGATCTGAAACAGGGCGACCGCGTGATCGCACTGCTCAAGCCCAACTACTGGGTCAAGGGCGGCACCCTCACCCTGCAGGTGTTCGAGATGCGTCACGTCGGTCTCGGGGACCTGCTCGAGCGCCTCGAACGACTGCGCCAGACGCTCCGGGCAGAGGGACTGTTCGACGCCGACCGCAAGAAGGCACTCCCCTTCCTCCCTTCGCGCATCGGCCTGATCACCGGCAAGGATTCGGATGCCGAGAAGGACGTGCTGCGCAACGCCCAGCTGCGCTGGCCGGCCGTCGGTTTCCGCGTGCTGCACGCCGCCGTGCAGGGCGACCGTGCGGCAGGCGAGGTCACGACGGCCCTCCGAACGCTCGACGCCGACCCTGAGGTGGACGTCATCATCGTGGCCCGGGGCGGCGGCGATTTCCAGAACCTGCTCGTGTTCAGTGACGAGACTCTGGTGCGCACCGCGGCATCCTGCGTCACCCCGATCGTCAGCGCGATCGGGCACGAGGCAGACCGGCCGCTGCTCGACGACGTGGCAGACCTGCGGGCATCCACCCCGACCGACGCGGCGAAACGCGTCGTTCCCGATGTCGCGGAGGAGCTGAACCGGGTGCAGCAGGCCCGCGCCCGCATCGGGTCACGGGTGACCGCCCTGATCGGCCACGAGATCGACCGCCTGCAGCAGCTGCGCTCCCGCCCCGCACTGGCCGGCTCCGATTGGCTGGTCGATTCGCGCGCAGAGGAACTCGGTCGCTACGTGCAACGCAGCACCGAGCTCGTCGAGCGCCAGATCGAACGCTCGCACACCCGGGTGGTGGAACTTCGCTCCCAACTGCGCGCCCTCTCGCCGCAGCGCACCCTCGACCGCGGCTATGCCATCGCCCAGCTGCCGGGTGGCGCGGTGCTGCGCAGTGCAACGGATGCCCCGCCCGGCACTCCTCTCCTCCTCACCCTCGCCGATGGTCGCGTCGCCACCACCGTCGACGCGGATTCACCGACCCCTGCTGAGCGCTAGGTAGAATCGCTGTCGTGACTTCCACTCCCCCCACTGCCCGGTCTGCAGCCGACTCCGGCGTCGACGCCCTGAGCTACGAGCAGGCCCGCGACGAACTGGTGCGGGTGGTCAACGAGCTGGAGCAGGGTTCGTCGACCCTGGAGCAATCGCTCGCCCTGTGGGAGCGCGGCGAGGCCCTGGCGCAGCGCTGTGAGGAGTGGCTGATCGGCGCGAAAGAGCGTCTCGACGCCGCTCGCGCGAGCTCCGCTACCGCACGGGGCGCGGCCGACTGACCATGGCTGAACCGGCACAGCGGCCGCCGCGCGTCGTCGCGGAACTCGGTCGTCCCGAGACCCCCGCGGAGACTGCGGCGCGCAAGGCGGAGAGCTCGCGAATCCACCGTTCGAGCCAGACCCTGCGCAACCTCGTCGTGGCCCTCGTCGCATCGCTCGCCATCGTGCTGTTCATCGTGCTGGTGGTGGTGCGCCCCGACGGTGCCGTCCGACAGCCGATCGACTACCGGGCCGTTGCGGCCCAGTCACAGCCGACCGTGAGCGAGACCCTCGCGGCACCGAAGCTCCCCTCGGCGTGGAGTGCGAACAGCGCGAACCTCGAGACCGGCGCAGACGACATCGAGGCCTGGTCTGTCGGTTTCATCACCCCGAAGCAGCAGTTCATCGGCCTGGTGCAGGGCATCGACGCGAACGGCAGCTGGGTCTCCGACGAGGTGAAGAAGGCCCGCGCCACCGGCAGCACCACCATCGATGGCGTCGAGTGGACCGTCTACGACCGTCGCTCAGCCAGCGACCCCGGCAACTACGCCTATTCCCTCTCGACCGTCGTGGGCGCCAGCACGCTCGTGCTGCACGGCACCGCCGGCAGCGCGGAATTCCGCACTCTCGCCACCGCCGTCACCACCGAACTCGAAACGGACCGATGACCGACACCACGACGACCCCCCGCACGCCTGCGTCAGCCTGGCGGGAGATGGTGCGCGGTAACGCGCGCTTCGTGGCCGGGGAGCCGCGTCATCCGCGCCAGGACGTCGAGCGTCGGGAGTCCCTGGGTGCCGGGCAGGCGCCGCACGCCGCACTGTTCGGCTGCAGCGACTCGCGGCTCGCGGCGGAGATCATCTTCGACAAGGGCCTCGGCGACCTTTTCGTCGTGCGTAACGCTGGGCAGGTCATCTCCGACTCGGTGATCGGGTCGCTCGAGTACGCCGTCGCCGTGCTGCAGGTGCCGCTCATCGTGGTGCTCGGCCACGACGAGTGCGGTGCGGTGCGTGCCGCGATCGACTCCCAGCAACCGGATGCCACGCCGCTTCCCCCGCACATCGCCACGCTGATCGCGCCCATCATCCCCGCGGTGACGCGCGTGTCAGACGAACATGGCGGCCACGCCGACGCGCAGGAGGTGGGACGTGAGCACCTGCGCGACACCGTCGCCGAGCTGCTGGAGAGCTCCGAGCTGATCAGCGACGCCGTCGCCGCGGGCAGCCTGGCGATCGTCGGCGCGAACTACCGACTGGTCGAGGGCACGGCGGTTCCCGATGTCGTCCTCGGCGCGGTCTGACATCCCCTAACTTTCGACACGATCGAAAACACGAAAACCCGTCCAACCAGGAGGCACAGAGCTGTGAGCGACCAGTACCGCATCGAACACGACACCATGGGCGAGGTGCGCGTTCCCGTCGACGCGCTCTACAGCGCACAGACCCAGCGCGCGGTCGAGAACTTCCCGATCTCGGGCACGGGGCTGGAGCCGGCGCAGATCGTGGCGCTCGCCCGCATCAAGCGTTCGGCGGCGATCGTCAACCAGCAGCTCGGCATCCTCGATGCGCAGATCGCCGACGCCATCGTGAAGGCGGCAGACGAACTGATCGCCGGGCGCCACCACGACCAGTTCCCCGTCGACACCTACCAGACCGGCAGCGGCACCTCCTCGAACATGAACATGAACGAGGTGCTCGCCACCCTGGCCACCGGCTTCGCGGGCGTGCCGGTGCACCCGAACGACCAGGTGAACGCCTCGCAGTCATCGAACGACGTCTTCCCCACCTCCGTTCACGTCGCCGTGACCGGTGCCCTGCTCGACACCCTGGTGCCGGCGCTCGACCATCTCGCCGTCGCGCTGGAGGCTAAGGCGGAGCTGTGGAAGTCGGTGGTCAAGTCCGGCCGCACACACCTCATGGACGCCACGCCCGTCACCCTCGGCCAGGAGTTCGCCGGATACGCCGCGCAGGTGCGCAAGGGCATCGAGCGCGTGCTGTCGACTATCCCCCGCGTCGCCGAGGTGCCGCTCGGCGGTACCGCGGTGGGCACCGGCATCAACACCCCGGCCGGGTTCTCGCAAGACGTCATCGCCCTGCTCGCCACGGACTCCGGGCTGCCGCTGACCGAGGCCACCGACCACTTCGAGGCGCAGGGAGCCCGCGACGGTCTGGTGGAGGCATCCGGTGCCCTCCGGGTCATCGCCGTGAGCCTGACCAAGATCTGCAACGACCTGCGCTGGATGGGGTCCGGCCCGAACACCGGACTCGGCGAACTGCACATCCCCGACCTGCAGCCCGGCTCCTCGATCATGCCCGGCAAGGTCAACCCGGTCATCCCCGAGGCCGTGCTCATGGTCGCCGCCCGGGTGATCGGCAACGACGCCACGATCGCCTGGGCCGGCGCCTCCGGCTCATTCGAGCTGAACGTGGCGATCCCGGTGATGGGCACCGCGCTGCTCGAGTCGATCCGCCTGCTCTCGAGCGCCTCGCGCCTGCTGGCCGACAAGACCATCGACGGGCTCGAGCCCAACGTC
>JBEVGK010000155.1:0-4908 GCA_040511795.1 Lacisediminihabitans sp.
ACCACGTTGGCCTGCCCGCCGAAGTCGTACTGCCAGACCCGGTCGAGGATCTGTGCCTTGCTCAGCACCCGGCGCGGGTTGCGCATGAAGAAGCGCAGCAGCTCGAACTCGGTGGCCGTCAGGCCGATCTCGCCGCCGCCGCCCGGGCCGACTCGGTGCTGTCCGTGGGTGACCTCACCATGGACGAGGACAGCCACGAGGTACGCCGCGGCGGCGACCTGATCCCCCTCACGGCCACCGAGTTCGAGCTGCTGCGCTTCCTCATGCGCAACCCGCGCCGCGTGATGAGCAAGGCGCAGATCCTCGACCGGGTCTGGTCGTACGACTTCGGCGGCCGCTCCAGCATCGTCGAGATCTACATCTCCTACCTGCGCAAGAAGATCGACGCCGGCGCCGCCCCGATGATCCACACCGTGCGCGGGGTCGGCTACATGATCAAGGCAGCAGGATGACCTCGCTCCCGCACCGTGCGCGTGCACCGTGGACACTCCGCCGCCGCCTGGTGCTCAGCTTCGTCGCCCTGCTCGCCGTCGGATCCATCGTCATCGGACTGGTCAGTGCCCTCACGCTGCAGGGCGTGCTGATGTCCAAGGTCGACGATCAGCTCACCTCCTCATCACAGCGCTTCCGCGATTTCCAGCTCGGCCAGGGCGGCACTCCGCCGAACAACTCCCCGGGCGGACCCGGGCAGAATGCCGACACGATCTTCCTCTACGTGAGCGACGGGGTGCTGCAGCGTGCGGGCTATATCGACCAGTCGGGAACGAGCCGCAGTCTCACGCTGCAGCAGGCCAGAACCGTGCTGTCGGTACCCGTCAACGGGGAGGCGCAGACCGTGAACCTGGGCGGCTCGCTCGGCCAGTATCGGGTGCTGGTCACCACACTGCCCGACGGAGACGTGGTCGCCAACGGCCTCCCGCTCGCCTCCACCCAGTCCACCGTCACCCTCCTGCTGGCGGTCATCGCCGGCATCGTCATCGTGGTTCTCGTCATCGCCTTCTTCGTCGGCCGCTGGCTGGTGAAGATCGCGCTTCGGCCGCTCGAACGGGTCGTGTCGACCGCGACGCAGGTCTCCGAACTCCCGCTCGACCGGGGTGAGGTCGCGCTCGAAGCCCGGGTCCCCGCGTCCGACGCCGACCCGCGCACGGAGGTCGGGCAGGTCGGTGCCGCCATCAACTCGATGCTCGGGCACGTGGCATCCGCCCTCAGCGCCCGCCAGGCCAGCGAGAACAAGGTGCGCAAGTTCGTCGCCGATGCCAGCCACGAGCTGCGCACCCCGCTCTCCTCGATCCGCGGCTATGCGGAGCTCACCCGGCGCGGCAACCACGAGCTTCCGGATGACGTGGTCCATTCGATCGGACGTGTCGAGTCCGAGGCCACCCGCATGACCTCCCTGGTGGAGGACCTGCTGCTGCTCGCCCGCCTCGACGAGGGCCGCGACCTGGAGCGGCACGAGCTCGACCTCTCCCGTCTGCTCATCGACGCTGTGAGCGACGCCCATGCCGCCGGCCCCGACCACTCCTGGTCGCTCGACCTGCCCGAGGAGCCTGTCGTGATGTACGGCGACCAGCAGCGCCTGCACCAGGTGCTGACCAACCTGCTGGCCAATGCCCGCGTGCACACGCCGCCCGGCACCGCGGTCACAGTGGCGCTCTCGCGGGAGGCGGAGAACGCGGTCGTGACGATCGTCGACGACGGCCCCGGCATCTCCGAAGAACTGCAGCCGGTGCTGTTCGAACGCTTCGCCCGGGGTGACTCCTCCCGTTCGAGAGCAGCAGGTTCCACCGGACTCGGGCTCGCCATCGTCAGCGCCGTCATCGAGGGGCACGGCGGCACGGTGACGGTCGCGAGCACGCCGGGGCGCACGGAATTCGTGGTGACACTGCCGCTCGCATCCTGAATCCGACCCGCGCGGTGGGAGACTGGGAAGCCCGCTACAGGTAAGGAAGCCCCATGCGCATCGCCGTCACCGGCGCGAACGGGAAGCTCGGCCGCACGGTCGTCACCCGTCTTCGCGAATCAGGCCACCAGGTCGTCGCCCTCGACACGGTCGGCGAGCGCGTGCCCGGTTTCGTGCGCATCGACCTGACCGACTACGGCCAGGTGGCGGATGCCCTGGCCGGCATCGACGGAATCCACGACGGTCTCGACGCGGTCGTGCACCTCGGCGCCGTGCCCGCGCCGGGGCTCGTGCCCGACGCGCAGGCGTTCCACAACAACATGACCGCCACCTTCAACGTGCTGCAGGGCGCGCGCCGGGCCGGCATCCACACCATCGTCACCGCCTCGAGCGAGACGGTGCTCGGGCTGCCGTTCGACGTGCCGCCGCCCTACCTGCCGATCGACGAGGACTACGAGACGCGCCCCGAGTCGATGTACTCGCTCACCAAGCATCTCGAGGAGCAGCTGGCGCTCAAGCTCACCCGCTGGGACCCGGAGCTCAGCATCACCGCGTTCCGCTTCTCCAACGTGATGAACCCGGCCGATTATGCCGAGTTCCCCTCCGTCGACGCCGACCCCCACCTGCGCAAGTGGAATGCCTGGGGCTACATCGACGGCCGCGACGCCGCCCAGGCGATCGAACGGGCGCTACTGGCGAGCAACCCCGGCTTCGACGTGTTCATCATCGCGGCGGCCGATACGGTGATGAGCCGCTCGAGCGCCTCGCTCGCCGCCGAGGTGTTCCCCTCGGTCACCGTGACCAAGGAGCTCGGCGAGCACGAGACGCTGCTCTCCATCGACAAGGCGCGCCGGGTGCTCGGATACGCGCCGGAGCACTCCTGGCGCGACGGTGCGTAAAGGTCTTCTGAAGGGCCCCATCGCTTTCGGGTTAGCAGTCGGGTTAGTGCTCGGCGGCGGCAGCGCGGCGTTCGCGCTCGACGAGCCGACCGTTCCCGAGCCGGTCGCGCGATACGTCGCCGCCGGGCTGATCCCGCGGGTCGAGAAGCTCTACGGGCCGGGCAAGGATGCCGGGTCGGGCATCGCGTTCGACGACACGACGAAGGTGGGCGGCATCCATCGCGTCTACTCGTGGACGTCATCGTTCCTGTCCGGCACGACGACGGATGCTCCCACCGAGCTCACGAACACCTGGGTCGCCCCGATCACGGTGAAGGACCTTCCCGTCGGACTCGCGACGGTCTGGATCGATCCCGAGAGCGATGACCCCGAGCTCGCCGACTTCGATCTCGGGCCGGCGCTGGTGAGCGCCCTGGCGAAGGCCCCGACCGGCACCGTGCTGATTCGGGATGACTCCCACTCTGCCTGGTTCGCCAGTGACGGCACCACGATCACCCCGCTGGTCACCGGTACCTCCGGTGTCGCGGTGCCGACAACCATCGCGCTCTATCAGCACACCCTCCCGCAGATCGCCCCCCGCCCGACGGAGGCGCCGGGGCCGAACGGGCTGCCGATCGTGTTTCTCGTGCTCGGCGGCGTGGTCGTCCTGCTGGTGATCTTCGTGCTGCTGCCGTTCCGGCGGCGCCCCTTCCACCGGCTCAGAAACCGTACGGTCCCTGAGCATGTCGAAGGGGCTGTGCCTGTCGAAGGGTCTGAGCGTGTCGAAGCACCATCGCTCCCGCCGACCATGCCGGTGTTCGTCGAGCCGAAGCTGCCCGAGCGCGACTGACTTGCGCCGCGGCATCCGTTCGCTTAGTCTGTACGGAGCCAAAGACCGCCGGTTATTGCCGTGCCGAGAAATGCTGGAAACAGCCCGACTCGATACAGCAGTCGAAGGTTCGCTCAAGCGAAGACCTGCGCAGGTGTATTGAGACTCCCAGTTCTTTCCGTTCCGGGTTCCGCTCCGTGCGCTTGCGCCGGAGCTTTTTTCGTTAAGTGCGTAGGTCTTGGCACGAACCACTAACGAAGGAGCCACATGGCGAACAAGGAAGCTTCGGTTGCCGAGCTGACGGACAAGTTCCGCGACTCGACCGCCGTTCTGCTCACCGAGTACCGCGGGCTCACTGTCGCTCAGCTCAAGACGCTGCGCAAGTCTCTCAGTGAGAACGCTACCTACGCCGTGGTGAAGAACACGCTGACCAAGATCGCGGCCAACGCGGCTGGCATCTCGTCTTTCGACGAGGAGCTTGTCGGGCCGTCCGCAATCGCATTCGTTCACGGTGACCCGGTCACCGTTGCGAAGGGTCTGCGCGATTTCGCCAAGGCCAACCCTCTTCTCGTGATCAAGGGTGGTTACTTCGACGGTAACCCCCTGACCGCCGAAGAGGTCAACAAGCTCGCCGACCTCGAGTCTCGGGAGGTGCTGCTGGGCAAGCTGGCCGGCGCCTTCAAGGCCTCGCTTTTCGGTGCCGCCTATCTGTTCAACGCACCGCTGTCGAAGGCCGTTCGCACGGTCGACGCGTTGCGCGAGAAGCAGGATTCCGCTTCCTAGGCACTGCCTACGGATAGCGGTTAGTACACACAAGAAATTAGGAGAAACATCATGGCAAAGCTTTCTAGCGACGAACTGATCGAGGCTTTCAAGGAACTGACCCTGATCGAGCTCAGCGAGTTCGTCAAGCAGTTCGAAGAGGTCTTCGAGGTCACCGCGGCCGCTCCCGTTGCAGTTGCTGCAGCCGGTGGCCCCGCGGCCCCCGCCGAAGAGGTCGAGGAGAAGGACTCGTTCGACGTCGTTCTCGAGGCCGCTGGCGACAAGAAGATCCAGGTCATCAAGGAGGTCCGCGCGCTCACGAGCCTCGGCCTCGGCGAGGCCAAGGCTGTCGTTGATGGTGCCCCGAGCACCGTCCTCGAGGGCGCGAACAAGGAGACCGCCGAGAAGGCGAAGGCTCAGCTCGAAGAGGCCGGCGCAACCGTCACCCTCAAGTAGTTAACCCCGCACGTAGTCGAGGCCCGAGAGGGCATCAACTGCGAGCACTGAAAGGTGCCGTCCCCTCGGGGGCGGCACCTTTT
>JBEVGK010000156.1:0-12126 GCA_040511795.1 Lacisediminihabitans sp.
CTGCTCCAGATCGGACCGGTACGAGCGGACGGTGTGCTCGCTGAAGCCGCGTTCGGCGGCAAGGTGGGCCGCGTAGTCGTCGACGGCGCGTTCGAGGTGCACGGTTCCATGGTCGCGCACGCTCAGGCAGGCGGCGGCTTCTGCCCCGGGGTGTCTGGGTGAAGGGCTGTGTTTCGGTGCCGCTCGCCGCGACGGCTACTCTGCGGTCGGTTCGGAGGCTTCGCGCTCCGCGACGCTGAACGTCGACGACTTGCTCGAAAAGGCTTCGAGACGCTCCTCGGGAGTCATCTGCGCGATCGCGTCGAGGAAGACCCCGCTGAATCCGCTCACCTGGGTGAAGCGCTCGATCGGCACCACGGAGTGCACGATCTGGTCGTCGTACACGTGCACGAGATTGAAGGCCTGCGCGCCGTCGACGCCGGACAGTCCGTCTCCGGGTTCGGCGACATCCATCGTGTAGCAGGTGGCGGCGGCGACGGACACGGGCACCCCGGCGAAGACGCTGTGGGTGGTGTAGTGCAGGTGCCCGCCGAGGATGCCGCGCACGTCCGTTCCACGGATGACGTCGGCCAGGCGGTGCTGGCCCTGCAACTCGATGAGCGCCATCAGGTCGATGGGCGTGGGGATCGGCGGATGGTGCAAGGCGAGCAGGGTGCCGTGCGGCGCCGGCTCGGACAGCACGTCGCGCAGCCAGTCGAGCTGGGCATCCGTGATCTCGCCGTGGTGATAGCCGGGAACGGTGCTGTCGAGGGCGATGATGCGCAGCCCGTCGATGTCGTAGACCCTGTCCTGCGGCGCCTCCGCTTGATCTTCCTCGGCAAGCGGCTCGTCGAGAAGCTCGGTGGCGAAGCGGAACCGCTCGTCGTGGTTTCCCATCACCCAGACGACCTGGGCTCCCATACGGGCGGCGGCGGGCTCGACGATCGCGCGCAGACTGCGGTAGGCGTCGGGTTCGGCCAGATCGGCGAGGTCACCGGTGAACACGATCGCCCGCGGGTTGGTCTTCGACCGCTCGAGCTGCTCGATCGCCTTGACCAGGTTCTCTCGCGTCGGGATCTTCCCGTACAGGGGGCGATCGCCGCCGAGGAAGTGCGTGTCGCTGATGTGGGCGATCACGTGAGCGGGATCGGGATACTGTCCGAATTGGGTCACGCGTCAAGACTATGACCGGGGCACCGACATCCCCGTCGACGGCGCTCGCCCCGGGCCAACCCGTACGAGTCGTCGCCGGATGTTCACCGCGCATTCTTCCGCAGCCAGCCGCGGTCGCGCTCGACGACCCCGCCGCCGAGCTCGAGCGTTCCGAGTACCGCTCGCACCGCGGCGACGGAGAGCCCGGCGCGCGCGGCGATGTCCTCCGACGTACGGGGGGCTCGCGTACTGAGTGCATCGAGCACCCGGACGGTGTCGGACGTGGGTTCCGCGAGCGACCTCGAGGGCAGCACGGCGACCGGGTCGATCAGCGCCCCGGAGGATGTCCGCGCCAGTGGCGCGAGCTCGGCCATCTGGTCGGCATTGGTCACGCAGGTCGCGTCGAACTCGCGGATGAGGCGGTGGCAGCCCGCCGAGGCTGCGCTGGTCACCGGGCCGGGAACCGCTCCGAGTGGCCTGCCCAGCGATGCGGCATGGCCGGCCGTGTTGAGCGAGCCCGACCGCCACCCGGCCTCGAGCACGATGGTCGCGAGGCTCGATGCCGCAATGAGTCGATTGCGCTGCAGGAATCGCCATTTCGTGGGTGAGGAACCGCAGGGCAGCTCCGAGACCACCGCGCCCTTCTCGACGATGCGGGTGAGGAGCGCATCGTGGCCGCTCGGATAGAACCGGTCCACCCCGCCGGCGAGGAAGGCGATGGTCTGGCCCGAGCTCGCCAGGGCGGCACGATGCGCCATCCCGTCGATGCCGTAGGCGGCACCGGACACGATCGTGTAGCCGCGGTCGACCAAACCGGCAGAGGCCTCCATCGTGACGTGTTCGCCGTACCCGGTGGCCGCTCGGGCTCCGACCAGCGCGATCGAGCTGTCGAGGGTGTCGAGCGTCGACAGGTTGCCGCGCACCCAGATCGCAATCGGTCCGTGCGGCCCGAGATCGTCGAAGCCTGTCGGCCAGAACCGGTCTCCCGGCATCAGCAGGTTCACCGAGTACCGCTGGGCCTGGCCGAGCGCGGTGACCACCTCGGATGCCTTCAGCCGCGGCGACCAGCGATCGATGGCGGTCTGCAGCTCTGCCACGGGAAGGTCCTCGCCGCCGTGATCGAGCACCGCGCGTCTCATCGCCGCACCGTCGCCCTTGCCGCTGCCGTTGCCGAGCAGCACCGTCAGCGCAGCGGGGGCGCCGATCGCCTCCACCAGCACCCCGGCGTACCGGTCCCCCGGTTCGGCGATCGCGGTCCAGGCGGCCCGGGCGAACCGCTCCGCTACGTCAGCGGCGGCCAGCTCGGCCGCGGAGGAGTCGGCGGTGACCGCCCGCACGAGGTCGGTGACGACGGACTCGTCGAGTTCGAAGATGGTGCTCACAGCGATCTCCTCAGGTAGAGGGCCCGACCGATGTGGTCGGCGGTGGGACGGGCAGCGCCGTCGAGATCGGCGATCGTGTAGCCCAGGCGGAGCACGCGGTCGTAGCCGCGCATGGTCAGGCCACCGCGTTCCAGAGCGCGATCGATGGCCGAGGTCGTCGCGGGGGCGAGTCGCCGGGATGGCTCACGGAGCCAGGAGCCCGGAACCTGCGAGTTGAGCTTCCACGGGGTAGCGGCGAGACGCTCCCGCGCGGCGCCGCGGGCCTGCACGACCCGCGCTCGGGCATCCGCCGAACTGAGTCGCGGCGCCTCGTCGGCGAGGCGGAGCCGGGCTGCGGTGACCCGAGCCACCCTGAGCTGGATGTCGATGCGGTCGAGCAGCGGACCCGACAGCCGGGCGAGATACCGGCGCCTGCTCGTCGGCGGACAGACGCACTCCGAGTCGGGGGCGCCGTACTGCCCGCACGGACAGGGGTTGGCGGCAAGCACCAGCTGGAACCGTGCGGGGAAGTGGGCGACGGCGTTTGCACGATGGATGCTGATCACCCCCGATTCGAGTGGCTGCCTCAGGGCATCGAGCACGACGGGCGAGAATTCGGGAGCCTCATCCATGAAGAGCACTCCGTGGGATGCCCGCGCCGCCGCACCCGGGCGGATGGCGCCGCTGCCGCCGCCGACCAGCGACGCCGCGGTCGCGGTGTGGTGGGGCGCCTCCAGCGGCGGGCGCGAGGTGAGTTGGGTGCCGACGGGAAGGCCGGCGAGCGAGCGGAGCGAGCTGACCTCGAGCGCCTCCTCGGGCTCGAGATCGGGCAGCAGACCGGGAAGGCGCGCCGCCAGCATCGTCTTGCCCGCCCCGGGCGGACCGAGCAGGAAGGCGTGATGTCCGCCCGCCGCCGCGACGAGCATCGCCTCGATGGCGTCCTCGTTGCCCACGATGTCGGCGAGGTCGAGCGATTCGCCGTCGTCGTCCGCCGCGCTACGGGCTGGGGCGAGGATCGGGTCGACGGGGACCGGCTCCAGCTCCGCGCCGTGCCAGATCGCCGCGTCACGCACCGAGGCGACGCCGACGATCCGGATGCCGGGAACGAGCGCCGCCTCATCCGCGTTTCCGGTCGGCACCATCACGATCTCGGCCCCCGCCCGCGCGGCAGCGAGCACCGCCGGCAGGACGCCCGTCGTCGGTCGAAGCCGCCCGTCGAGTCCGAGCTCGCCGAGATGGACCACGCGCTGCACCGACTCGCCCGATACCGTTCCCTCGGCCGCCAGCACCGCCATCGCGATGGCCAGGTCGAAGCCGGAGCCGTGCTTGGGCAGCGCGGCCGGTGAGAGGTTGACGGTGATCTTGCGGGTGGGAAATCCGCATCCCGAGTTGGTCGCGGCGGCGCGCACCCGGTCCCTCGCCTCGCCGAGCGCCGCATCCGGAAGCCCGATGATGGCGAACCCCGGCAGATTGCTCGAGATGTCGGCCTCTACCTGCACGAGCGAGCCGGTGAGCCCGAGCAAGGCGACCGCCGAGGTGTGACCGACGGCCATCAGAACACCCGCCGCAGGTGTTCGATCGTCGGGGCGCCTACCGTGGGCGCGATCACGCCGATGGCGTCGATGCGGATGCGGTAGTGCCCCTCGTGTGCCTCACACCAGGCGGCGGCGAGACGCCGCAGCCGAGCGAGTTTCGGTGCGGTGATCGCCTCGAGCGGATGCCCGAAGGTCGTGCTCGAGCGCGTCTTGACCTCGACGAAGACGGTTTCCGCTCCGTCGGTGGCGACGATGTCGATCTCACCCTGAGAGCAGCGCCAGTTGCGGTCAATGACGAGCATCCCCGCCTCGGTCAGGGCGGTCGCGGCGAGGTCTTCGCCCCGGGTTCCGAGTATGTCTTTCGCAGCCATGCCAGGAGTCTGGCGAGCGGAGTGAGCTCACGGGCCGCGCCGAGAACATCGGTGGGAAAGGGCGCGGGGGAACGCGCTGTGGAGGACGGGCGAGAGGCCTCGACACGCGTCCTCGTGCCTCGGACGCTACTCGACCGGCGGGTTGCGAGCGCTACTCGTCGAGCGCCAGTTCCTTGGGCAGCTCCAGCTCTTTCGCCGACAGCTCCTCGACGTTCACGTCTTTGAACGTGAGCACCCGCACCGACTTCACGAATCGGTCGGAACGGTACACGTCCCACACCCAGACATCGTTCATCGTCAGCTCGAAATAGAAGTCGTGCTCGGTGTCCTGCCGCAGCAGCTCCACCTCGTTGGCGAGGTAGAAGCGCCGCTCGGTCTCGACCACGTAGCGGAACTGCGAGACGACATCCCGGTACTCCCGGTACAGCGCCAGTTCGACCTCGCGGTCGTAGTCTTCGAACTCGTCTTCATCCATGCTGCAGCAATCCTACGTCCGGCTGGGCACCCGCCTGCTCGTCGACGGGGCTCGCCGCGTGCAGCCAGGTACGACGGTGCAGTTCCGTCGCCCCGAGTTCGGTGATCGCGGCATAGTGCCCGGCGCTCCCGTAGCCCTTGTTCGACGCCCAGCCGTAGGCCGGGCGATCGTCGTGGTGGGCGATCATCAGCCGGTCCCTGTGCACCTTGGCGACGACGGATGCCGCGGCCACCGATCCACAGTCCCGGTCGGCCTTGACCCGGGTGCGCACCGCGAGCGGCGACGACAGGGCCGGGGTCAGCCAGTCGTGCGATCCGTCGAGCAGCACCACGGAATCCGTCACTCTCGCGCCGGCCTCGTGCAGCATCGTCAGCGCACGCTTGCCGGCGAGACCGAGCGCGGCGATGATGCCGACGCGGTCGACCTCCTCGGCGCTGGCGAGGCCGACAGCGGAGTGCAGGGCCCAGGATGCCGCGAGCGGCGCGAGCAGTTCCCGCTTCTTCTCGGCGAGCAGCTTCGAATCGCGCAGCCCCGTCGGCAGCGGCCCGACCGTCACGTCGACGACGCACAGGCCCACGGCCACCGGACCGGCAATCGCGCCACGACCGACCTCATCGCAGCCGATGACGTATCGTGCGCCCTCCGCGTGCAGCACGGACTCGAACTCGAGAGTGGGTTCGGCGACCGCCATCATTTGTTCTCGACACCCGCGAAGACGTCGGGGTAGTCGCTCAACCACGACCAATGACTCGCCGGCCAGCTGATCACGAAGGCGCGACCCACGACATCCTCCATCGGCACGAAGCCCTTGCTCGGAGAGTTCGTGTTGAACCGGGAGTCGCGCGAGTTGTAGCGGTTGTCGCCCATCACCCAGAGGCCGTTCTTCGGCACGGTGACGGAGAAGTCGTCGCCGGAGGCACGGGAGACCCCGGTCGGCAGCTTGAGGTACGGCTCCTTCAGCGGAACGCCGTTGACACTCATCTGCCCGAACTCGTTGCAGCACTCGACCTTGTCGCCCGGCAGGCCGATCACGCGCTTGATGAGGTGGTCATTGCTGTCGGGGGCGCTCACGCCCACCAGCGCGAGGAACCAGTCGACGGCGCCGACGAAGCCGCCCTGCTGCACCGCGGGCTGGTTCTCGGGCAGCCAACCGCCCGGATCCTTGAACACGATGACGTCGCCGTGCTCGACCGCGATCGCCTTGGGCACCAGCTCGTTGACGATGATGCGATCGTCGATCTGGAGGGTGTTCTCCATCGAACCGGAGGGGATGTAGAACGACCGGATCAGGAAGGCCTTGATGCCGATCGAGATGATGATCGCCGCGAGGAAGATCAGGACGATGTCTCGGATGAACAGGCCTACCCCCCGCGACTTGCGACGGCGGGTGGGCGACGCGACCGTACCGGTCGACTGGGCATCCGCTGCCTGCACCCGCGTATCGGGAGCGGCTGGATCGATTTCTGTCATTAAACCCCTGAGCTCCCCACCATATTAACCGGTGGGGAGCTCAGAGAATGCAGGGTGGGAGGCGAGGCCTAGTGGGCGTCGCGCTTCTCCTTGATCTTCGCCTTCTTGCCGCGAAGGTTGCGCAGGTAGTACAGCTTGGCGCGACGGACGTCACCGCGGGTGACGACCTCGATGTGGTCGATGACCGGGGAGTGCACCGGGAAGGTACGCTCGACGCCGACCTGGAAGCTGACCTTGCGAACCGTGAAGGTCTCGCGGACGCCTTCGTTCTGGCGGCCGATGACGACGCCCTGGAAGACCTGGATACGCGAGCGCGTACCTTCGATGATGTTGACGTGGACCTTCACGTTGTCGCCAGCGCGGAAGTCGGGGATGTCGCTGCGGAGTGATGCCGCGTCGACTGCGTCGAGGATATGCATGGTGGTTCGCTCTCTGTAACCGCCACAGGTCGATCACGCTGATAGGTAGTGCAGAAAAGGAATGGCGCCCCAGTAACCGCCGACTCCCCTGTGGCAGAGCCGTGCTGCAAGGCACAAGTTGCTATTCTGCCACATTTTGCGGCAGCGCTGCGACACCGGGCGCGGCGGATGTCCTACGCCGTCGCCCCCGCGACGGGCGGCCCCGACGTGTCCGGGTCGGCATCGGTGCCGAACGTCTCGGTCGGGAAGGGTTCTGCCGCCGCGACGACCGGGGCGATCGCGATGGCGCGGGTGTCGACATCCGCGATCTCGCGCAGTTGCCGGTCGTCGAGGCCGGTGAGCGACTTGACCCGCTCGGGGCGGGTTTCGACCAGATATTCGATGAGCACCACCCAGAAGCTGAGCGGGCCGCCCATGATGATGAAACCACCGGCGATGTCGGCGATGGTGAAGGAGGCGTCGCGGAAGCCCTGTCCGAACAGCACGGTCGCGACCGATTTGCCCTGTTCGTAGCTGTGCACGGAGTCGACGACGAAGAACCCGTAGGCGAGCACGGCGAGGTACCAGATGGAGAGCAACCAGGCGTCGGCGTGGGTCACCGCTCCGGCGATGCGGGACTTCTTGCGCGCCCAGCTGAGCGTGGCGACGACGGCCAGGAAGACCAGGAGCAGCGGGGCCAGGAAGAGCTGGATGGCGTAGTGCCAGCCGAGGATGACGCCGAAGAAGACGCGTCCGATCAGCATCCAGAGTGGAAGCACGATGGTGGCGGCGAACTGCGAGTTGAAGAGTGCTCGCCGGTACCACATGGGGGAAAGTCTACGCAGCCCGCGGGGTGCGCCGGCTCAGGGGACAATGGATGGACCACCTTGCACAACCGATGGGAGAGACGTGATCGAGCTGAGAACCCCGGCCGAGATCGAGCAGATGAAGCCGGTCGGTGCCTTCGTGGCCCAGGTCTTGACCACCGTGCGCGAGGCGGCGTCGGTCGGTGTCGACCTGCTGCGACTCGACGCGATCGCGGCCGAGCTGATCCGCAAGGCGGGTGCGAAGAGCAGCTATGTCGACTACCACCCGTCCTTCGGCGCTATGCCCTTCGGCAAAGTGCTGTGCACGTCGGTGAATGATGCGGTGCTGCACGGCCTCCCCCATGCCTACCGGCTGAAGGACGGCGACCTGCTCACGCTCGACTTCGCCTGCGAGCTGAACGGCTGGGTTGCGGACTCCGCGCTGTCCTTCATCGTCGGAACACCGCGTCCTGCCGACGTGAAGATCATCGAGACCACAGAGCTCGCACTCGCTGCCGCGATCGAGGCCGCGCAGCCCGGCGCGCGGATGGGTGATGTCTCCGCCGCCATCGGCGAGGTCTGCCACGCGGCCGGATACAGCGTGAACCTGGAATTCGGCGGTCACGGCGTCGGACGCACCATGCACGGCGACCCGCACGTGCCGAACGACGGTCGACCGGGACGCGGCATCCCCCTCCGCCCCGGCCTGGTCTTCGCCATCGAGCCCTGGTTGATGGAGACCACCGACCGCATTTTCACCGATCCGGATGGCTGGACACTCCGCAGCGCGGACGGCTCCCGCGCCGCACACTCGGAGCACACCATCGCCATCACCGAGGACGGCCCGCTGATCCTGACCGCCCGGGACTAGTCGGTGGAGCCCTTCGACAAGCTCAGGGACCGTACGGTCCGGAGCTCGTCGACGGCAGCTATTCGGGCGGCAGCAGGTCCGGGCGCACGCGGCGGGTGCGCTCCAGCTGCTGCTCGTGGCGCCAAGACGCGATCGCGCCGTGGTTGCCGCTCAGCAGCACCGGCGGCACGGCGAGACCACGCCATTGCGCCGGCTTGGTGTAGCTCGGGTATTCGAGCAGGCCATCCGAATGGCTCTCCTCGACCAGGCTGGCCGGGTTGCCGACGACCCCGGGGATGAGTCGGCCGATCGCCTCGATCATCGCCATGGTGGCGACCTCTCCCCCGTTGAGCACGTAGTCGCCCATGCTCACCAGGCGCACCCTGGCACGCGTCGTGGCATAGTCGACGACGCGCTGGTCGATGCCCTCGTATCGGCCGCAGCCGAAGACGAGGTGCTGTTCGGCCGAGAGCTCCTGAGCCATCGCCTGGGTGAAGACCTCACCGGCGGGCGAGGGGAACAGGATGACCGGGCTCGCCGATCCTGCGTCGTCAAGGATCGAGTCCAGTGCCTCGCCCCACGGCTCCGGTTTCATCACCATGCCGGCGCCCCCGCCATAGGGGGTGTCGTCGACGGTGCGATGCCGGTCGTGGGTCGAGTCACGCAGGTCGTGCACGCCGAGCTCGATCAGGCCGCTCTGCCGGGCCTTGCCGAGCAGAGACACGTCGAGCACGGAGAAGAACTCCGGAAAGATCGTGACGATGTCGATGCGCACGACGACGAGCTATTCGCGGGGCTGGTCGTCGACCGCGGGCTCAGGGCTGGGCTCGTCCGCTCCGACGTCCTCGGCGTCGATGGTCGCCGATTCCATGTCAGCGGGGGCATCGTCATCGTCGTCATCGTCGTCCTCGATCGGCTCGAAGAGACCGACCGGCGGCGTGACGGTGAGGGTGCCCGCCGCGATGTCGACGGCGGGAACGATGGCCTTCACGAAGGGACCGAGCACCTCGCCCGACTCCGTCGTGATGTGCAGCAGGTCCTGTGCGGGCAGGTGGTCGACGAGGGTGACCGTGCCGATCGTGGCGCCGTCACGAATGACCGAGAGGCCGACCAGCTGGTGGTCGTACCAGGCGTCCTCCTCGTCCGATGCCTCGGCGAGATCCTGGTCGACCCAGAGGATGGCCTTGATCAGGCCCTCCGCTGCGGTGCGATCGGTGACTCCCTTGAAGAAGGCGACCGGGTGTGAGTTGTACCACTTCAGTTCTTGCAGCTCCAGCGTCTTGCCGTGCCAGGGTGAGCTGGTCGGCACCTGGAGGGTGAACACGGCGCCCGGAACGAAGCGTCGCTCCGGGGCATCCGTGTACAGCTCGATTTTGATTGCGCCCTTGAGGCCATGGGCCTTCGTCAGACGGCCGACCCTGAGCTGGTCGGTTGGTGCTGGTTTTTCTGCTGATGTTTCCACGCTGAGCGGCTGACTAGAAATCGGTGTCCACCACGTCGACGCGCACCTTGCGACCGTCGGCGAGAGCCGAGACCAGGGTGCGGAGCGCCTTCGCGGTGCGTCCGGCGCGACCGATCACGCGACCGAGGTCCTCGGGGTGCACACGCACCTCGAGCACATCGCCGCGCGGCGAATTCTTCGCGAGGACCTGAACATCGTCGGGGTTGTCGACGATGCCTTTCACCAGGTGTTCGAGAGCCGCAGAGAGCATGGGTTCTAGGCCTTGTCGGCGTTCGCGGCGTCGACGCCGCTGTTGTCGACCTGGGCCGGGGTCTCGTGCAGGACCGTGGTCGAGTCGTCGGCCTCTTCGGCGCGGACGGCGTCGGCAGCCTCGTCGGCCTCGACCGGGGTCGGAGCCGCGGTCGCCTCGGGAGCAGCCTTGACCTCAGCCTTGGGCTTGAGCACCGGCTTCTTCTTCTCGTCGGCGACGAACTCTTCCTTGGCCTGCTTGGTCTTGACCGTGCTGACCGCGTTCTTGTCACCCTTGAAGATGCCCCAGTCGCCCGTGAGCTTCAGGAGCGCCTCGACCTGCTCGGTCGGCTGCGCGCCGACGCTGAGCCAGTACTGGGCACGCTCGGAGTTGACCTCGATCAGCGAGGGCTCCTCGGTGGGGTGGTACTTGCCGATCTCCTCGAGCACACGACCATCGCGCTTGGAGCGCGCGTCGGCGACAACGATGCGGTAGAAGGGAGCGCGGATCTTGCCAAGGCGCTTCAGACGAATTTTTACAGCCACAATTTCTCCGTGAGTTTTTGTTGGGGCGAGTTGCTTGCCGTGAGCGTGGGGTGCACACCCGGCATGAAAGCTCTAATGGGAGTCGGTGCCCTTTGATTAGAGGGTCGAAGGGCGAAAGACTCGACTGACCATTCTTGCAGATTTCTGGGCCTCCGGTAACCAGCCTCACTACGGCCTGGTTGCTGCGGCTCCACCGGATGCCCGGCGGCGGGGCTATGCCCGGACGCGCGGGCGGCGGCGGGACAGCGCAACACCGACCAGGCAGACCACGCCGCCGACGATCGCGAGGATGCCCGGGATCTCACCGAAGAACACGAAGGCGAAGATGACGACGATGGTCGGCACCACGTAGGTGGTCACGCCCAGCTGCCCGGCGGGCATCCTCGACAGCGCGTAGGCCCAGGTGCTGAAGGCGAGGGCGGTCGGCACCGCGCCGAGGTAGACCGCCCCGAGGATGCTGGCCACCGGTGCCCGCGCGAGGTCGTGCACCAGCTGCCCGGCGAAGGGGCTGCACGCGATCGCGCCGATCACCGCGCCGAGGAAGGTGACCTGACGGGCGGGGAGTCGCCTGAGCGCCGGCTTCTGACAGAGCACGCCGATCGCATAGGTGAGCGCCGCGATGAGCGCCCAGAGCAGCCCGATCGGGTCACCGAAGCCGGGCCGTTCCATGGCGGACAGGCCGGTCGAGATGCCGATCAGCACCACGCCGAGAAAAGCGACCCCGGCTCCGATCGCCAGCCAGCGCGGGATGCCCTCGCCCAGAAAGAGTCCGGCACCGAGCGCGATCAGGATCGGCCCGATGTTGACCACCATGGCGGTGGTGCCCGCATCGAGGGTGTGCTCCGCGAGGTTGAGCGTCACGTTGTATGCGCCGAACCAGGCAACCCCGAAGACCGTGACCAGCAGCCACTCCCGCGCGGACATCCTGACCCAGCGTCGGCCGATCATCAGCAGGCCCAGGATGATCGCCCCCACCGTGAGGCGGGCGAGGGCCAATGCCCCACCGCTGAAGTGCGGTGCCACCCCACGGATCACGAGGAACGCGCTCGCCCAGGCCAACACGGTGATGACGATCGCGACGATCACGGACGGGCTGAGCGCGGCGGCGCGGACGGCGCCCGGTGCAGGGGCGGAAGCGGGGGCGGAAGGTGCGGTCACGATCCTGAGGCTAGCGAGTGCCACCGACCAGTACAGCCGCAGACGACCGCCTCCGGGCACGATGTCTGGAACCCGCCGCAGACTGGCAGTTTCGTGCTGCGACCAGCCGCACGCTGCGCGGCGCCGCGACCCCATTTCTGAAATGCATGCTCGGCTGCGGCAGATGCGGCGTGTCGTCGACGACCCGCCGCATCCGGTCGAGAATTGCCTGCATTTCGGAAGTGGAGGGCAGAGCTCCGTGCGGGCGGCGGCGCGCTAGGCGTTCTTCGCGTCGCGCCAGTCGAGCCAGTCGCGCACGGGGGCGAGGTCGTAGTCGGGTCCGGTGATGCCCAGGG
>JBEVGK010000157.1:0-3215 GCA_040511795.1 Lacisediminihabitans sp.
CGGCCGCGGCTTCTGCCGCCTTCCGCTCGGCGATGGTCTGACGTCGCTGGGCCTCACCCGTTGCCGCCGTCTTCTTGGCGGCGACCGCGGCCGCGGGCTCGCGGAACTGCGCCCGGCCGCGGTACACCGCACCGAGTGCCTGCGGGTCGAGTCCGCTGAAGCGGTGCCCCTCGGCGAAGAACGGTCGGCGGGCGATCAGCTGCAGCATCGGGTGGGTGAACAGCGCCACCACGACGAGGTCGATGAGGGTCGTGATTCCGAGGGTCAGCGCGAAGCCCTTCACGTTTCCGACCGCGACGGCGAACAGGATCGCGGCGGCGAGGAAGTTGACCGCGTCGGACGCGATGATGGTGCGCAGTGCGCGCTTCCAGCCGGCTTCGACAGCACCCTCGAGGGCACGCCCGTCGCGGAGCTCGTCTCGTATTCGCTCGAAGTAGACGATGAAGGAGTCTGCGGTGATACCGATGGCGACAATGAGGCCGGCGACACCGGCGAGGGAGAGCCTGAACCCTTCTCGACCGGAGAGCAGCACGACGACCAGGTAGGTGAGCACCGCGGCCACCACGAGCGAGGCGATCGTGATCGACGCCAGGCTGCGGTACTGCAGCAGGGAGTAGAGCACGACCAGGATCAGACCGATCAGGCCGGCGAGCAGACCGCTCTGCAGCTGCGTCTTGCCGAGCGTGGCGGTGATGGTCTCGTTGCTCTGCACCTTGAAGCCGATCGGCAGCGCGCCGAACTTCAGCTGGTCGGCGAGCGTCTTCGATGTCGCCTGGGTGAACGAGCCGCTGATCTGCGGCTTGCCATTGGTGATCACCGCGTTGGTGGTCGGCGCCGAGATGATGCGGCCGTCGAGAACGATGGCGAAGCGGTTGCGCGGGTCGGTCTCGGGGAAGGCGTTGAGCCGGGTGGTGACCGCGGCGAACTCCTTGGTGCCCTTGCCGTTGAAGACGATGTTGACCGCCCACTGGCCGGTCGTCGCGCCCTGAGAGTTCTGCACCTGACCGTTGGTCGCGTCGGAGATCGTCTCACCGGCGACCTCGACCGGGCCGAGGATGTACTTCTGCTGACCCGCGTCATCGCAGGTGATCAGCGGCTCTTTGGGGTTGGCGACGTTCGCGTTGCTCTTGTCGACATCCGCGCAGCTGAACGCATCGAACTCCGCCTGCAGCCGCGGCGTGATGTACGCGAGGTCGCTCGCGTTGGTGGGCTTGGTGCTGGGAGTCGCCGGAAGCGTGCTGAAGTCGGACGGGCTGGGGGTAGGGGTGGCCGAGCCGCCGACCGAACTCGTGGCCGCGGCATCCGTCGCCAGCACCGGTCGGAACTCGAGCTTCGCCGAGGACTCGATGCGGTCGATCGTCGCCTGGTCCGGAATGCCCGGGATGCTGACGACAACGTTCTGGCTGCCCTGCGTGTTGATCTCGGCCTCGGACACACCACTGGCATCGATGCGCTGACGGATGATCGCCACTGCCTGCTCGAGCTGCTGTGCCGTCGGAGCCGCCTGACCGGAGGCCACCTGCGGCTGCAGGATGATCTCCGTGCCGCCCTCGAGGTCGAGCGCCAGCTTCGGCGTCCAGGTCGCGGGGGCGATCACCTTGCTGATATCCGGGCCCTTGGGATTCGCGGTGAAGAACGCATTCGCGCCGTTTGCGATCGCGAGAAGAGCCGCGATGACCAGGAGCCAAACCAGCGACCGTGTCGCCTTCTTGACCGGGGTCGTTCTTGCCAAAAGGAACTCAGCTTTCTGTGAGCGGGGAGATCAGCACGCGTGCAGACTAGGGTGCGACGCGACACGCTGGAAGGGGCGCGCCCGAGGATCTCGAGCGGCCCCGTACAGAGTAGCGGTTAGTCTTCGACCTTTTTGGCCGCGCCGCTCTCGGGCGTGGTCTTGGGGTCGATGCGCTCACCGAACTGCGGCTCTGCCGCCGGCGTCGCCTCCGCATCGGGCGAGATGAAGGTGGTCTCTCCGCCGCCCTCTGCCTCGAGCTCTTCGACGGTCTCGGGCGCGACGGTGTCGTCAGCGGCCTTGAGGATGGTCGACTTGTGGATCTTCACGACGGTTCCGGGAGCGATCTCGATGAACGCGAAGTTGTTCTCGTCGTCGAGTTCGGTGATGGTGCCGAACAGACCGTAGTTGGTCATGATCTCGACGCCGGGAACGATCAGCTTCTGGCGCTCGGCGGCGGCCTTGGCCTTCTTGCGCGACGACCGGAACTGGAAGATGACGAAGGCCACCAGTACGACGGCGATCAGGATGAGGGTGGGATCAAATGCCATGCGAGGGTGAACCTTCCGAGTTCTAGGGAAACACGGGGATTCTAACCCTGCGTGCTGAGTGGCCAGCTTGAATTATAGGTCATCGCCGAAGAGCGTCCCGCTGCCCTGGGACAGCCCGAAATGACGCCAGGCGAGGCGGGTTGCGACCCTGCCGCGCGGGGTGCGCGTGAGCAGTCCGATGCGCACCAGGAACGGTTCGACGACCGACTCGATCGTCTCCGCCTCCTCGCCGACCGAGACCGCGAGCGTGTTGAGGCCCACCGGTCCCCCATCGAAGCGGGTCAGGATGATCTCCATCACCGCTCGGTCCAGGCGATCCAGGCCGAGCTGGTCGACGTCATACAGCTCCAGGGCGGCCTGCACGGCACCGAGCCCCGCCTCGTCACCGTGCACCAGGGCGTAGTCGCGCACCCGGCGCAACAGCCGGTTGGCGATGCGCGGGGTGCCTCGGCAGCGTCCCGCGATCTCCGCCAGCGCCGCGCGGTCGATCGGGAGGTCGAGCAGCGCCGCGGCGCGGGTCAGCACCTGCTCCAGCTCCGGTTCGGAGTAGAACTCCAGGTGGGCGGTGAACCCGAACCGGTCCCGCAAGGGATTCGGCAGCATCCCGGAGCGGGTGGTCGCGCCGACCAGGGTGAACGGTGCCAGGTCCAGCGGAATCGACGTGGCTCCGGCGCCCTTGCCGACCATGATGTCGATGCGGAAGTCCTCCATCGCGAGATACAGCATCTCCTCCGCGGAGCGCGCCATCCGGTGGATCTCGTCAATGAAGAGGATCTCCCCCGGCACCAGCGATGACAGCAGTGCGGCGAGATCGCGGGCAGAAGCCGCGGAACCCCTCGCATTGCCAACAGGCTCTTGCGTCGCGTGCGTGATTTCTCGGTAGTCAACAACACTCCAGCAGATATGACATCGGTGCGCGCGGCGCTCGAACTGTA